>JBBSCX010000313.1:0-4768 GCA_038249905.1 Burkholderiales bacterium | reverse complement strand
GGCAGAGGCGCGACGCCCACCGCCACGTCGAACTGGGTAGCAAGCGCTGCAGCGTGGTCGTTCGCCTCAGCGCCCCACACTCCCGACTGCCGGTTGCCGCAGACCCGCGGTACTTTGAGGCCATGGAGGGACCGCGGCGCGCGTCCCGGTTACCTCGCAATCTTGCGTTCCACCCTGGTCACCACGCCGGCGTGAAAGGTCACGATAGTCAAAGTCTGCGGGTCTCGGGCTCGAGGAAAAGCAGCTCCAAATCTTCTCCTCCGGCTCGCCTTTGACGATGCGGATAAAGGCCTCGTGATCGGGCTTGCCAATCTTGAAAAGAACTTCACCCTCGCCCATGCCTTCGCGGATGAACTTCCGCTCATTGGCATCGGAGCCGAATGCGGTGGCGCAGACGGAAACGGCCAGGGCGAGAGCAGAAAAACGGGCACCGATCATCATGGCTTCCTGTCAACGAAGGGGGGCGCGGGTGGTTGCTGCATGACGCCGCTGTTATGAATGGCCTCGGCCGAACAGGCGTGTGAGCACGATCACCCGCCGTGATGGCGTTGGGCGCCGGTACTGCAATTGCCCCCAGGTCCTCCAATCGCTTCTGCACCACGACAAGACCCGCCTGTTGCGCCGCCTGTGCGGGTGTGAGCCCATCCGACTCGGAACGCAGGTGAGGATCGGCGCCATGGGAAAGCAGGTAGAGCGCGGCAGCCTCCTGTTTCGCGAGGATGCGGCCACGAGGGGCGTGACCAGGAACTCCGGGTGGGCGTAGTTGACATTGATCCCCGAGCTGACGTGGTCGTAGACCGAAGGAAAAGTGTCCGAAACGCGAGGGTAAATAGATCCGCAACTCCTGAAGCGCTTTTGCAGTCACGCTCCCCGCTCAGGATACGTTTCAGTCGGCATGCCGCCGTTCGACCACTTCACCCACCCGCCGCTTGATCGATCTGCCCCGCCCCACCGGCACTTCCGCCGCGGTCCTGCCGCCGCTGCTCTGGCCGCTGCTGGCGGCCGTGGGCGTAGCGGGCTGCAGCGGTCTGCTCAGCCCGCAGGCGCTGGGGCATGTCGGCGCCTGGCAGCAGCGCCTGCTGTTGATGGCCTGCTTCCTGCTGACCGCGCTGCCGCTCACACTGTGGCAGCGCGCCCTTTGGCGACTGGGCAGCGGGCGTGGCGCCACGGCGCTGCTGATGTTGATCGCCAGCGGCTTGGCGGCACGGGCCAGCAACGGGCTGTTGGCGGTGTGGAACGCCCTCGGAAGCGGCGTGCCGGTGGACTGGAGCTGGGCCACGCTGCTGCGCGGCCGTGGGCCTGACGGCGTGTGGATGGCGTTGCTGGTGCATGCCGCGCTGCATGCGGCGCTTAACCACGCCTGGGCGCTGCAGGCCGAGCGGCTGCACAGCGCACAGGCACTGCAACTGGCGCGTGAGGCCGAACTGCGCGCGCTGCGCTACCAGCTGCAGCCACACTTCCTGTTCAACACGCTGAACGCGATCTCGGCCCTCAGCACCGCCGGAAAGGGCGGCGCCGCGCGCGAACTCATCAGCGAGCTGGCCGACCACCTGCGCAGCACGCTGGAGGCCGACGACCGTCTGCTCGTGCCGTTGGCCGAAGAGCTTGCGTACACCGAAACCTACCTCGCCATCGAGAAGCGCCGACTCGGCCCGCGCCTGCAACTGCAGCAGCAGCTCGCACCCGAGCTGCTGGCCCAGCCCACGCCACGCTGGCTGCTGCAGCCGTTGGTAGAGAACGCCCTGCGCCACGGCATTGCGCAGCGGCCCGAGGGCGGCCTGCTGCGCCTGCAACTGCAGCGCGAGGGCGCCGAGTTACTACTGCAGCTGGACAACCCCGTTGCCGACCCGGCCCTCGGTACCGCCGTCGGCCACGGCATCGGCCACCGCAACGTGCGCGCGCGGCTGGCGCTGCTCTTCCCCGGCCGTCACCGTTTCGAGGCCGGCCCGGTGCCCGGGGGGTACCGCGTGCAGGTGCGGTGGCCGGCGGCAGCGCCATGACGCCAGCGCTGCGTGTGGCCGTGGTCGACGACGAGCCGCTGGCGCGGCTGGGCGTGGCGGCACGCCTGGCGGCCTCGCCGGGCTGCACTCTGGTGGGCGAGTTCGCTGACGCGCGGGCCGCCTGGGCCGCGCTGGAGACGGGTCCGAATCAGCAGGCAACAGCCGTCGACGTGCTGATCGTCGATGTCCAGATGCCCGGCGCCAGCGGCCTGGAGCTGCTGGCGCGCTGGCCCGCGGCTCAGCGGCCCGTGGCCATCGTGCTGACCGCCCATGCGCAGCATGCGGTGCGCGGTTTCGAGCTGCAGGTGGTGGACTACCTGCTCAAACCCATTGACGACACGCGTTTCGGTGAAGCACTGGCGCGCGCGCGCCAGGCCCTGCGGCTGCGGCGCCTGCCCGCGGACGCCGCCACGCCCGCGTTCTGGCTGCAGCGCTTTGAGCTGCGCGAGGGCGAGCGACGTGTGTTCGTCGACGTGCAGCAGGTGCGATGGATCGAAGCCGATGCCGACTACGCCGTGCTGCACACCGAGGAAGGCCGACGCCACTTGTTGCGCGAGCCCTTGATTCGCCTGGCCGAGCGGCTGGACCCGTTGACATTCCTGCGCGTGCACCGCAGCGCCATCGTCCGGCTGGACCAGGTCGCCGAGCTGCAAGCACTGAGCAACGGCGACGCGCTGCTGCGCCTTTGCGACGGCACGCCCGTGCGCGCCAGCCGTACCCACGTGCCGGGGCTGTTGACGCGGCTGCGCGCGCGCTGAGGCGCTGCCGCCACACTTTCACCCGCGCGCGGTTCCGCACCGATTCACCGCAGATCGGGCACGCCCTGTCGCAGGGCGCTGGCCCGGGCCCCGGCCCTGTACCAAGCTGTTCGCACGGGCAATGGGCCCGGGCAACGGGGATGCCCGTGAGAGATCGAAGAATGACGGTGATGGCGCTGCTCGCGTTGGCCGCAGCCGTGGCGGCGGATGCGACCGAACCGAAAACGGTCCCCGGGCCGAAGCGCGAACCCGCCGCGGCGATGGTGGCTCAGGCGCTGCTGGACGCGATGCGCGAAGCCAGTGGGGTACCCGGCATGGGCGCCGCGGTGGTGCTGCAGGGCGGGCTGGTGTGGCAGGGCAGCAGTGGCTGGCGCGACGTGGTGCAGCATCGGCCCGTGGACGCCGATACGCGCTTCCGCCTGGCCAGCGTCTCCAAGCTGTTCACGGCCACGGCGCTGGCCCGGCTGGCGCAGGACGGGCAGATTGACCCGCAGGCGCCGCTTTCTGCGGCGGGCGAGCCGCCCCCGTGGCTGCCCACTGGCTGGGCCGCCATCACGCCGGCGCAACTGGCGGCGCACACGGCCGGTGTGCCGCACTACGAGCTGCGGGACGCGGCCCGCGGTCGGCTTGCCTTCGGCAGCGCAAGGCACGCGGCGCAGGCACACCTGGCGGGGCGTGCGTTGCTGGCAGCGCCGCGGCTGCACTACCGGTACTCCAGCTGGGGCTACACGCTGCTGTCCGCGGCCATCGAGGCCCGCAGCGGCCTGGGGTTTGCTGACGACTTGGCACGCCACATCACCACCGGGCTGGACATCGCGCCCGACGGCAGCCACTTGCCGGTCGATACCCGCAGCAGCCGGTCCTACACGCTGGGCCCGGCCGGCGTGCAGGCGGCCGCGGCGCACGACTACAGCTACAGCTGGGGCGGCGCCGGCTTGGCGGCCACGCCGGGCGCATTGGCAGCCTGGGGCGGGCGCCTGATGCAGGATGAGCTGCTGTCAGAGCGCTGGCGCACATGGATGTGGAGCCCGCAGCAGCAGACCGACGGGCAACCCGTCCGAGAACGCGGCGATGCCGTGGGCATCGGCTGGCGCCTCGGCCATGACCTGCAGGGTCTGCCGCTGCGGCACCATGCCGGCGCGAGCATCGGCGCGCGCAGCGCCTTGCTGCTCTGGCCCGCGCTCAGGCTGGGCGTGAGCCTGCTGTCCAACGCGTCGTGGACCACGGCCATCGAGCGCAACGTCGAGTTGCTGAGCGCGCCCTTCCGCCCGCAGCCTGCCGACCTGGTAGCCAGCCCCTGCCCGACCGATGTGCGCATCCTGAGCTTTGACCATGAAGGTCGTACGCATACGGTGCCGGCGCAATTCAGCGAGGTGGCGGGTCTGTGTCGCGCGACCCTGCAGCTGCCCGAGGCCCTGGCCGTGACCTTCAGCGCAGCGCCACAAGTGCCTCGCCGCTCGGTGCAGCTGGTGGCGCTGGGCCCTGGCCTGTCGCGCGCGGCTCTCGCCACACCGCTGGGGCTGCTTGAATGGCGCGCCATCTCGCCGCAGGCCGCGCAGCTGAGTTTGCCCGGCACGCAGGTGGTGGCGGTGCGCTGGCCCTGAGCGGAGCTGCGTGGTGTCCGAAACCGGCGGCGCTGCGTCGTGAATGCCTAGCGATCAGAACTTTCTTTTGCTCTGGAGCTTTCAGCCTTCGGCGTGACGCCCGATCTGCTGGCCTGCGCCAGCGGCCTGAACAACGGGACCGTGCCGAGGGGCGGCGTGATTGCCACCGAGCAGGTGTACGACGCTTCATGGCAGCGACAGCCAGGTGTTCGAGCTATTTCACGGCTACACGTGCTTTCCCCCGACGCTGAACAGGTCAGGGCACGGTGATAACGGGCTGCAGTGGTCTGGGGAATGCAAGCCTGCGGACGACCCATTCACCCAGAGCGATGTTGAGCAGCCACATGCCGACAACCACGATGTCAGAGGCCAGCCCCATGGGCGGTTTTCCGGTGATCAGGTAGAT
>JBBSCX010000312.1:0-4771 GCA_038249905.1 Burkholderiales bacterium | reverse complement strand
GCGCTTCACGATGGCAGGACTACGTGTTCGGCTGAAGCGGCTCAGGGCCTGAACGCGCCGGTCAGCCTGAAGAGGCCGCAGGACCCGAACGTGCCGCAGGGACTGACACCGGATACCAGAAGACGCAGCGCAGACGGCACCGCCCGAGCCGCGTCCTCAGTCGGGCAGGCCCGCTTCGCTCTCGTGCCAGCCCGACAGCGCCCAGCGCGTCAGCCCGGCCATGGCGGCAAACAGGGCCACCCCGGCCAGCGCGATCAGCGCCAGCGCGGCGAACATGCGCGGGATGTCGAGCTGGTAGCCGCTCTGCAGGATCTGGTACGCCAGCCCGGTGCCGGTGCCGCCGGTGCCAGCGACAAACTCAGCCACCACGGCGCCGATCAGCGCCAGCCCGCTGCTGATGCGCAGCCCGCCGAAGAAATACGGCAGCGCACTCGGGATGCGCAGCCGCAGCAGGGTCTGCCAGCGCGTCGCGCCGGCCAGTCGGAAGCACGCCAGCAGCCCGGGGTTGACGCTCTTCAGCCCCAGCGTGGTGTTGGCGATCACAGGGAACAGCGCCACCAGGGTGGCGCAGATGACCAGAGATGCCGTCGGGTCCTTGACCCAGATGATGACCAGCGGCGCGATCGCCACCACCGGCGTCACCTGCAGCAGCACAGCGTAGGGAAAGAAAGCCGTCTCGATGGCGCGGCTCTGCACGAAGGCAAAGGCGATGGCGACACCCAGCGCCACGGCGCAGGCGAAGGCCAGCAGCGTGATCTTCAGCGTCGTCAGCAACGCGCCGAACAGCAGCGCCGCGTCGTCGCGCAGCGCCTGCGCCACCCGCAGCGGGCTGGGCACGAGGTAGGGCGGAATGTCCCAGGCCATCACCAGCGCCTGCCACAGCGCCAGCAGCACGACCGTCAGCGCCAGCGGCCACAGCACGCGCCGCGGGTCGGGGCGGCGCGCCCGGCGGCGGCGGCGCATGGGTGCAGGGGTGGGGTGGGCAACGCGTGTCATGCCGCGCTGTCCTTGATGCGGTCCTTGATGTCGCCTGCGGTGCTGTCTGCGGTGTCTGCGCTGCTGTCTGCGGTGCTGTCTGCGCTGCTGTCTGCGCTGCTGTGTCCAATGCTGTGATCGACGCTGTCGGCATCGGCCGGCTCCTCGTCATCGGCACTGGCCCTCAACAGGCTGTCCTGCAGCCGCGCCGCCTGCGCGGCAAAGGCGGTGGAAACGCGAAACCCGGCGCCACGCGGCTGCGGCAGGTCGATGGCGATGTCGTCGACGATGCGCCCCGGCCGCGCGGCCATCACCAGCACGCGCCGCGACAATGCCACCGCCTCGTGGATGGAGTGGGTGACAAACAGCACGGTCAGCCCCTGCGCCTGCCACAGCGCCAGCAGTTCGTCGTCCAGACGGTGGCGCGTGATCTCGTCGAGCGCGCCGAAAGGTTCGTCCAACAGCAGCAGGCGCGGCCGCGTCACCAGTGCACGCGCAATCGACACCCGCATCTGCATGCCGCCCGACAGTTCTCGCGGGCGGTGCTGCGCAAAGCGGTTCAGCCCGACGCCGGCCAGCGCCTCGTGCACCCGCGCATCGGCCTCGGCACGCGGCACGCCCGCCAGGTCCAGCGGCAGGCGCACGTTGGCGGCCACGCGGGCCCAGGGCATCAGGGTCGGCTCCTGGAACACGAAGCCCAGATCGGGCCGCGCCGGCCGGGCCGCGTCCACGGCCAACCCCTGCACCCGCACCGTGCCGGCGCTGGGCGCCAGCAGGCCGGCGACCAGCTTCAGCAGGGTGCTCTTGCCGCACCCCGAGGGGCCGAGCAGGGTGACGAAGTCGCCCACGGCGACGCGCAGATCGGTGCGCTGCAATACCTGCTGGCCGTCGCCCCAGACCTTGCTGGCGCCCTGCAGTTCGATCGCTGCGGCGGTGTCGGTTCGCAACGCCGCCGTCGTAAGCTGCGCCGGTGTCGGCTCAGGCATTCAGGGCATGACCTTCAGGTCGCGCACGAACTGCGTGGTGTAGGTCCGCGCCAGGTCCACCTTGGCCGGGTCGATCAATTTCATCTGCACCAGCATGTCGTGCGTCTTCTTCATGCGCGCGTCGGTGACGATGCCGATGCCCAGCCGCGCCGCGTCTCCGCCCAGCACCATGCCGCTGTCGTTCAGCAACTTGATGCCGATGGCAATGCGGTCGTCGGTCATGTTCGGGTTGTCGCGCTTGATCAACGCATTGGCCGGTGCCGGGTTGCCCTGCAGGTAACTCTTCCAGCCCTGCATGCTGGCCTTGACGAAGGCGGCCACGGCCGCCGGCCGTTCACGCACCGTCTTGCCCATGCAGACGATGGTGGTGCTGTAGGGCGGCCAGCCGTAGTCGGACAGCAAGAACACGGTGGGCTTGAACCTGGCCTCGCGCTCGATGGCGTAGGGCTCGCTGGACAGGTAGCCCTGCTGCACGGTGTTGCGGTCGGCCAGGAAGGGCTGGATGCTGAAGTTGTAGGGCCGCGTCTGGCTGTCCGACAGGCCGTAGGTGCTGCGCAGCCAGGGCCAGAAATTGGTGTGCGATGCGGCCGAGATCAGCAATGTCTTGCCCTTCAGGTCTTCCATGCGGCCGAAGGTGCGCGGGTGGCCGATCAACACCGCGGCGTCTTTCTGGAACGCCGCCGCCACCGTCACGGCCTCGATGCCCTGCTGGTGCACCGTCAGCGTCTGCACGTCGAAACCCATCATGCAGTCGGTCTGGCCGGCAGCCAGCAATTGCATGGTGTTGACCTGCGGACCGCCCCTGCGCAGCGTCACGTCCAGCCCCGCCTGCTTGTACAGCCCCGTGGCCAGGGCCTGGTAGAAGCCGCCGTGCTCGGCCTGGGCGTACCAGTTGGTGGTGAAACTGAACTTCTCCGGCGCCTGGGCCTTCGCGGGGCTGGAAAGGGTCAGGGCGACCGTGGCGGCGAGGGCGGCCCCCACAACCATCAACGGGCGGGACGGGCGGGCCGCGCGATCGGGGACCCTGGACAGCGCTCTCTGCGGCAGGTGGCGGCGATGGTACAAGCCGGCCTCGCCCGACTTCGAGACCCGGACATGAAACTGCTGCGCATCGGCCCGCCCGGCCATGAACGCCCTGCCCTGCTCGATGCCCAGGGGCGTCGGCGCGGCCTGTCTGCGCATTGCGCCGACATCGCCGGCGCCACCCTGGGCCCCGCCGGCCTGGCGGCACTGCGCGGGCTGGATGTCGACAGCCTGCCGCTGCTGGACGACAGCGCCCGCATCGGCCCCTGTGTGGGCGCGGTCGGCAAGATCGTCGGCGTGGGTTTGAACTACGCCGACCATGCGGCCGAGGCCGGCATGCCGGTGCCTGCCGAGCCCATCCTGTTCATGAAACCCGGCAGCGCGCTGGCCGGCCCCGACGACGACGTGCCGGTGCCGCGCGGCAGCGTCAAGACCGATTGGGAGGTGGAGCTCGGCATCTGCATCGGCAGCCGCGCCCAATATGTCAGCGAGGCGCAGGCGCTGGACCATGTGGCCGGCTACTTCGTCGCCAACGACCTGAGCGAACGCGAGTGGCAGCTGGAACGCGGCGGCACCTGGGACAAGGGCAAGGCCCACGACGGCTTCGCCCCCATCGGCCCCTGGCTGGTGACGGCCGACGAGGTGCCCGACCCGCAGGCCCTGGGCCTGTGGCTGGACGTGGATGACACGCCGCGGCAGCGCGGCGACACCCGCACGATGGTCTTCGGCGTGCGCGCGCTGGTGGCCTACATCAGCCGCTTCATGACCCTGCACCCCGGCGACCTGATCCTGACCGGCACACCGCCCGGCGTGGGCCTGGGCATGAAGCCGCCGACCTTCCTGCGCGCCGGGCAGGTGGTGAGCCTGGGTATCAGCGGGCTGGGGGCGCAGCGGCAGCGCATGGTGGCCGGCTGAAGCGCGGACCTGCGGACCTGCGGACCGGTCGCCCGTGTGACCGCGCGGCCCCGGCGGTCGCCGCGGCCCTGCCCGTGCTGCAGCGGCGCGAGAGCTTCAGCGCGCCCGCGGTCCCGCTGCGTCGGCCCCGTCGCCCAGCGCGTCCGGTTCGGCTGTCCCCGCTGTGCCCACTGCCCCCGCTTTCCCGGCCTGCCGCGCCCGGCGCCGGGCTTCGCGCTCGGCATCGCGCACCTGCCCCTCGGCCCACCAGCGGCTGAACTGTTCAGGCGTCTCCAGCGACACGCGCCCCCAGGCCCCGGCGCGGAAGTCGTTGATGACGATCTCGGCCGCCTTCTGCAGGTTGATGCGCCCGCCGGCCATCAGCGCGCCGCGGCGGCGACCGATCTCGGCCAGCAGGGCATCGTCAGTGAACGGCTCGATGTCGGCCAATTTGTAGCGGCTGCACAGCCGCGCGGCGCGGGCCCCGCGCACGCTGCCCAGCAAGGCGGTGGCGACTTCCTGTTCGTCGTAGGCGTTGCGGCCGATGCCGCCGCTGGCCGCCAGGTGCCATCCGCTCATTTCGACCGTCAGGCGCGGCCACATCATGCCGGGCGTGTCGAACAGGGTGACGTCGCTGGCCAGGGCGATGCGCTGCTCGATCTTGGTGATGCCGGGCTCGTCGCCGGTCTTGGCCGTGCGCTGGCCGGTCAATGTGTTGATCAGGGTCGACTTGCCGACGTTGGGAATGCCGCAGATCAGCACCCGCAGCGGCTTGACCATGCCGCCGCGCAACGGGGCCAGCGCGCGGCATTCGGCCACCAGCGCGCGCGCCGGCGCGGCCATGCCGGCGTCCATGCCCACGGCGCGTGTGCCGGGCTGCTGCGCAAAGTGCG
>JBBSCX010000311.1:0-4831 GCA_038249905.1 Burkholderiales bacterium | reverse complement strand
GTGGGCCAGCGCCTTGCCGTCGCTCTGCCGCAGTGAGAGCATGTGCGGCGCCCCCATAACCATCACATCCAGGAGACCCGCCATGAGCAAGTCCATGATCGACGCCGACGCCCTGATCAACGCCTTCGAGACCGCCAGCAACCGCCAGGGCGCGCAGTTGCGCAAGACGGTGGGTGAGGTGACGCTGAACGCATTGCAGGGCCGCGAATTGACGCTGAAGAACATCAAGGGCGTGTTGAAGCAGGTGTCCGAAGCCGCCAGCGCCGGCCTGGCCAAGAACACGAACGCGGCGGTGGACCCGCACAAGTTGCTGGACCAGGCGGTGACGGGCATGGACGAGGCCCTGCTGAAGGCCGTCAAGGCCAACGAGGTGGCCCTGGGGCAGTTGCTGGCGCAGGGCGCCGACCTGCGCGAGAAGCATCTGAGCAAGGCGCTGGAGGACCTGGACCGCTTCGAGGACACGATGTTCGCGGCGCTGAAGAAGACCGCCGGCGGTGCCTCGGTGATCGCCGGCACGCCGCTGGCCGGAGCCTGGGAGGCCGTGCTCGAGAAGATGCAGGCCGGCGGCAGCCGCGCCGGCAGCCAGGCCACCACCGCGGGCGAGAACATCGCCTTGCAGATGGCCGAGCAGATGCAGGGCGCCCTGCGCCAGTCGCGCGCCGCCTCGGTGCGCGCCGCCACCGCTTGGGCAGAGAGTTATGCCACGCTGGTCAGCGGCGTCTTGATGGGCATGAGCGAAGCGCTGCAGCAGGGCGGCAGTGGGGGCGACAGCGGTGCCCACAGCGGCGGCAAGAGCGGCGGGAGCCCCGACGGCAAGGCCAAGTCCTGAAGCCATGACGCCATCGAGCCACGGCCCCGCGTTGGTGCGTGTCAGCGGCCCGCGGCCCAGTCCATCGCGGCCTTGCCCCCGGCAGCGGCGGCGGTCGTGACGACGACGCCCCAGGCCATGTCCAGCAGCGACAGCCCCACAGGCCAGCCGCGCAATGTGGCCAGGTTGGTGAGGTCGTAGGTGGCGTAGGCGATCAAGCCGAACAGCGCCGCCAGCCCCAGCGTCACGCCCCAGTCGCGCGGCGGGCCCTGGGGCGCCACCACGAACACCACCACGCCCAGGGCATAAAGCAGGTAGAACAGCACCGCCACGCCCAGGCGCGGCTCGTCGGCCATCAGGTGACCGATGCCCTGCCGGTACCAGCCTCGGGCCACCAGGACCAGCCACAGCGCGTCCAGCACCAGCATCACACCGGCGGTGCCGGCATAGGCGATCAGGCTGCGTTTGATCATGGTGGCGGTCCCTTCTGAGAGTTCAACGGGTTGCTCGTGTTCATCGTGCGGCAAGCAATGAAGTCAATGACAATTTGTTACTGCCGGCGCGCGGATGGGCCGTGACGCGCCAAACCACATTGCCGACATCGTCGGCCACCAGCAGCGCGCCGCGGCGGTCCAGCGCCACACCCACCGGGCGCCCCCAGGCCTCGCCCTGCGGGCTGAGGAAGTTGGTCAGCACATCGTGCATGGCGCCCTGCGGCCGCCCGCCCGCGAAGGGCACGAAAACCACCTTGTAGCCACTGTGCGGCCGCCGGTTCCACGACCCGTGCAGGCCCACGAACATGCCCTCGCCCTGGCGCAGGCCCTCGGCCGAAGCCGGCGCGCCCGGGGCCGCGGCGGCCAGGCCCAGCGGGGCCACGTGGGCACCCAGGGCGAAGTCGGGCACACGGGCCGTGGCCACATGCGCCGTGGCGGTGGCCGCGGCTTCGGCGTCGGCGGTGGCCACACGCGTGTCGCGCACGGCGCCCCAGTAGCTCCAGGGCCAGCCGTAGAAGGCACCGTCGTGCACGGCGGCCAGGTAGTCGGGCACCAGGTCGCTGCCCAGCTCGTCGCGTTCGTTCACCACCGCCCACAGCGTGCGGCCGGCCGCGTCCCAGGCCATGCCCACGGGGTTGCGCAGGCCGCTGGCAAAGAGGCGCTGCGTGCCGGCCGCCAGGTCGATCTGCCACACCGCGGCGCGGCCGGCTTCCACGGCCATGCCGCGTTCGGCGATGTTGCTGTTGGCGCCCACGCTGACATACAGAAACCGCCCGTCGGGGCTGGCGACCAGGCCCTTGGTCCAGTGGTGATTGATGGGACCGGCAGGCAGGGTGGCCACGGGCGTTCCCGGCGCGATGATGGTGGTGACGCCGGCGGTGTACGGAAAGCTCAGCACCGCGTCGGTATTGGCCACATACAGGCGGTCACCCACCAGCGCCATGCCGAAAGGCGAGTGCAGGCCGGACAGCAGCACGGTGCGCAGGTCGGCGACACCGTCGCCGTCCAGGTCGCGCAGCAGGGTGATGCGGTCGGCGCTCACGCCTGCGGCACCGGCGCGCTGCAGGGCCTGGCCCATCACCAGGCCGCGCACCCAGTCCAGCGGGTTGTTGCTGCCGCCGGCCGGCTTGGCCGGGGCGTTGCTCTCGGCCACCAGCACGTCGCCGTTCGGCAGCGCCAGCAGCCAGCGCGGGTGGTCGAGGTCGCGAGCGAAGGCGCGAACGCGCAAGCCGGCGGCGGGGGTGGGCGCGCCGCCCTCGGGCCAGCCGCGCGCCGGTGCAATGTGCACGGTCGGCAGCAGGCCGGGGGCCGGGTCGGGCAGGGTCGGGTGCGGCCCGGTGTCGGCGCCGGGCGGCAGGCGCGCGGTGTCCATGCAACCGGTCGCCAGGCAGACGAGCAAACCCAGCGACAGAGCCGCCCCGATCAAAAAGGGCAGTGGGCGACCTGGCGCGTGGTTGCGGCAACGGGGGACGGACAGGGGCACGGAGGCTGGGCGAATCGTGCGCAAGGGCCCGCCCGTGGCCGGGCAGGAATGTCCCCCATGCTGTGCCGCCGCGCCGGCGCCGTCCGTCCGCTAGCGCACGCCGCGCACCGGTCGTGCCAGGCGTGCCAGGCGCGCCAGGCTCACCACACAACGATGGGCTCGGCCGCGGCCATCGGCGCGCCGGCGCGGCAGCCGAAGGCCTGCGCAAACGCCGCGGTCTGCGACAGCGGCCCCAGGATGCGAAAGCGCGGCGGCGAGTGCTGGCCCGTGCGCACCTGCTGCTGCATCGCCTCCATCCGGTACTTGCCGCGCCAGACGATCGCGTGCGCGGTGAAAAAGCGCTGCTCGGGCGTCAAGCCGTCCACCGGCACCAGCGCCGGGGCCTGGCCGGCCTGACGCTGCCGGGCGAGTGCGATCTTCAGGCCGTCGTAGGCGATCTGGATGCCGCTGAGGTCGGAGATGTTCTCGCCCAACGTCTGGTGGCCGTTCAGGCGCAGGCCGGGCAGGGGCTCGAAGCCGGCGTACAGCGCGGCCACCTTCTCGGCGCGTTCCTTGTAGGCCGCGGCGTCGGCCGGCAGCCACCAGTCGCGCAAGTTGCCCTGGGCGTCGTACTGGCGGCCGCGGTCGTCGAAGTGGTGCGTGATCTCGTGGCCGATCACCATGCCGATGGCACCGTAGTTGGTGGCGTCGTCGGCACCAGCATCGAAAAACGGCGGCTGCAGGATGCCGGCCGGAAAGACGATGCGGTTGCCGCCGGCCGCGAAGGCGTTGACGATGTGCGGGCTGGTGTTCCAGCGCAGGCGGTCCACCGGCTTGCCCAGGTCTTCCAGCGCGCGCTCGGTGGCCCAGGCGCTGATGCGCAGGTGGTTGCCGGCGTAGTCGTCGGGCTTCAGCGCCAGGCCCGACCAGTCGCGCCACTGCGTCGGGGCGCCGATCTGCGGCACCATGGCATCCAGCTTCTGCAGGGCCAGCACCTTCGTCGGCGCGCCCATCCAGGGCAGGGCCTGGATGCGCTGGCGCATGGCCTGGCGGATGTCGGCCACCATCTGGTCGGCGCGGGCCTGGGCCTGCGGCGTGAAGGCGCGGGCGACGAACAGTTCACCCAGCGTCTGCGCGATCGGTGCGCCACCGGTGCGCCCGCCGATGGCCATGATCAGCCGCTCGACCCGCGGTGGCGGCGTCGGCACGCCGCGCAATGTGCGTTCGTAATAGTCGAAGTGGGCCTCGGCAAAACGCCGCGGCAGGCGTTCGGCGTAGGCGTCGAGCAGGCGCACGCGCAGGTAGGTCTGCCACTGCGCCAGGGGCGCCTCGGCCGCCAGGGTGCCCAGGGCCTGCACGAACGAGGGCTGGCCCAGCACCATCGGCAAGCCCTCGCTGCGCCCGGCATAGCCTTGCAGCAGCGCCGTCCAGTCCAGCCCGGGGGCCAGGGTGCCCAGACCCGCCAGCGTCTGCGCGTGGTAGTTGGCGTTCGGGTTGCGTCGCTGCACGAGCGTGAAGCTGGCCTCGGCCAGGGTCTTCTCGAAGGCCATCAGCGCGTCGATGGTTGCCGTGTCGGCAGCGGCGGCGGGCACCCCGGCCCCCGCCAGCAAGGTCTGCGCGTACTGGCGGTAGGCGGCCTGGTTGCGCAGCGAGATGGCGTCGGTCTTCAGGTAGTCGTCGCGGTCGGGCAGGCCCAGGCCGGACTGCTGCAGGTTGAGCACATGGCGCGTGACGTCCTTCTGGTCGGTCCACACCCCCAGGGCCAGCGGCGCGGCGATTTGCAGACGGGCCAGATCGGCCAGCAGCGGGGCCAATTGGGCGCGTGTGGACAGCGCATCGATGCGCGCCAATAGCGGCTGCAATGCGGCCAGGCCCTGGCGTTCGATGGCGTCCAGGTCCATGCCCGCGGCGTAGTGGGCCGCCAGCAATTTCAGGCCGGGGCTGGTCTGGCGCGCCGGGTCGGCCAGCAGGTCTTGCAGCGCTTTCTCAAGCAGCCGGTCATTGGCGCGGGCCAGGGCGTCGAAGCTGCCGATGCGGGCGCGGTCGGCCGGCAGTTCGGTGGCCGCG
>JBBSCX010000310.1:0-4837 GCA_038249905.1 Burkholderiales bacterium | reverse complement strand
TTCGATGGAACGGGCGCCTCCCCGGCGGACACCGGAGCGCGACAGGCGGTCGATTGTTGCCTTCGTCCGTGCCGGTGCAGATGTGGATTCCCCTACACCACCGGCTGGCACACTCCTTCGATGCCCGACGCGCTGCTGCTGCTGCCCGACTTCCTGCTCATCGTCTGCGGCTATCTGATCTGCCGCTTTACGGCCCTGGACCGCCCGGTGTGGGACAGCGCCGAACGGCTGGTGTACTACCTGCTTTTCCCGGTGCTGCTGTTCGCATCCATCGTGCGCAACCCGATTGCGCCGGGCAGCATGCTGGAACTGGGTGGCAGCGGCCTGGCGGTCGTGGCCACGGGCGTGTTGCTGGCTTATGCGCTGGCCAAATGGCCCGGCGTCGATGCGCGGCTGCACGCTTCGGGCGCACAGACTGCCTTCCGCTTCAACAGCTACATCGCACTGGCCCTGGCCGAGCGCATTGCCGGCACGCCCGGCGTGGCCTGGACGGCGCTGCTCGTGTCGCTGTGCGTGCCGCTGTGCAACGTGGCTGCGGTCTATCCATTGGCGCGCCATGGCGGGCATGGCTATCTGCGTGAGCTGGTGCGCAACCCGTTGATCCTGTCGACGGCGGCCGGGCTGCTGTTCAATCTCGCCGGGCTGCGCCTGCCGGATCTTGCCACGACGACGATGACGCGCATCGGCGCGGCCGCCCTGCCCCTGGGCCTGATGGCGGTGGGCGCCGGGCTGCAGCTGGGCGCCCTGCGCGAAGGGCCCTGGCTGGCTGCGGCGCTGCTGGCGATACGCCACCTGATCCTGCCGGCGCTGGCCATCGTGCTGGTGCTGGCTGTCGGCCTGCCGCCGGCGCAGCAGGCCATCGTCGTTGCCTTCGCCGCCCTGCCCACCGCCAGCAGTGCTTATGTACTGGCGGTGCGGCTCGGCGGGCACGGCGGCTTCACGGCCGGGCTGGTGACGCTGTCCACATTGTTCGGCATGGTGGGGCTGCCGCTGGCGCTGATGGTGCTGAATGCGCTACGTTGATTGCGCTGCGTTGATTGCATTGCGCTGAGATCGGCCTGCGGCCGCCTCAGGCCGCGCGCTGCGCCAGCGCCCAGTCGATGTGCTCGCGCACCATTGCGCAGGCGGCCGGACGTGCCGTCTGCAGCGCCGTCTGCAGCGCCGTCTGCAGCGCCGTCTGCAACGCCGTCTGCATCGCCATCTGCATCGCGGCTTCGCCCGCTTCGCGCCAGGCGTTGCCCAGTGCCACAGCAAGATTGCGACGCCAGCGCGTCCAGCCGATGCGGCGCATGGCGCTGCCTTCGGTGTGCTGCAAGAACGTGGCCTCGTCCCAGGCCCACAGCTGCAACAGCGTGGCGCCGGTCAGTGGCGCGCGCGGGTCGAAGTCCGAAAGCGTGCTTCGCTGCGCGTACTTGTTCCAGGGGCAGGCCAGCTGGCAGTCGTCGCAGCCGTAGATGCGGTTGCCCATCGGGGCGCGGAACTCGATCGGGATCGGGCCCTCATGTTCGATCGTCAGGTAGCTGATGCAACGCCGCGCATCCAGACGGTAAGGGGCGACGATGGCGCGGGTCGGGCAGACGTCGATGCAGGCGCTGCAGCTGCCGCAATGCGCCGTCGCCGCCGGGGTGGGCGGCAGCGCCAGATCGACGAAGATCTCGCCCAGGAAGAACATCGAGCCGCCTTCGCGCTGCAAGGCCAGCGTGTGCTTGCCGCGCCAGCCCAGGCCGCTGCGCGCGGCCAGTTCCACCTCCAGCACCGGCGCCGAATCTGTGAACACGCGGTGCCCCAGCGGACCGATCTCTTCGATCAGCCGGTCGGCCAGCCGCTGCAGCCGCGTGCGCAGCACCTTGTGATAGTCGCGGCCGCGGGCATAGACCGACACCACGGCGCGCTGCGGGTCGCGCTGCGCCTGCCACTGGGCATCGACCCAGTCGGGCGGCGCGTCGCGCGGCAGATAGTCCATGCGCGCCGTGATCACGCTCAGCGTGCCCGGGCGCAACTCAGCCGGGCGCGCGCGCTTCAGGCCGTGCGCGGCCATGTAGGCCATGCGGCCATGCCAACCGGCAGCCAGCCAGGCCTGCAACCCCGGCTCGGCCGTGGACAAGTCGATGCCCGCGACCCCGATCTGGGAGAATCCCAGCTGACGCGCCCACTCCGCCAGTTGCTGCACCAGTTGCTGGCCCTCGACGTGATGCTGACGCTGCATGCGGCGATTCTAGAAACCCGACACCTGCACTGGCCCGACGAGGCCGCGTGCGCCGCGTGGGCGGCCGCGCTGGCCGGCCGGCCCGAACTGCAAGATGCGCACATCACTTTGCGCGGCCCGCTGGGTGCCGGCAAGACCAGCTTCGTGCGCCACCTGCTGCGTGCGCTGGGCGTCACCGGGCGCGTGAAGAGCCCCACCTATACCGTGGTCGAGCCCTACCAGATCGGCGACCTCGTGGTCTCGCACTTCGACTTCTACCGCTTCGACGACCCGCGCGAGCTGGAAGACGCCGGGCTGCGCGAGGTCTTCGCCGCGCCGGGCCTGAAACTGTGTGAATGGCCCGACAAGGCTGGCGCATTGCTGCCTGCGGCCGACCTGGCGCTGTACCTGGACTTCGCGCCCACTGCCGAGGGGCGCGACACGCCCGCCACAGTCGCCAGAGCCGACACCGCCGACACCGCCGACGCACGTGCCGTGCGTGCCGAGGCGCTGAGCCCGCGTGGCCAGGCGCTGCTGCCATGAACTGGCGATGACGATTCAAGGACGCCGCGACGCGCTGCGACGCCTGGCCCGCACAGGGCCGCTGGTGCTGCTGCTGACAGCGCCGCAGTGGGCCCGGGGTGCCGCCATCGTCGCCGTGCGCGTGTGGCCGGCCCACGCCTACACCCGCATCGCCATCGAGAGTGACACGCCGCTGGTGGCACGGCACCAGACCATCGCCGGCCCCGAGCGGCTGGTGGTCGATCTCGACGGCCTGGAGCTGACGCCGCCGCTGCGTGAACTGGTGGGCCAGGTGCGCCCCGGCGACCCCTACATCGCCGGCGTGCGAGTGGGCCAGTTCCAGCCTCGCGTCGTGCGCCTGGTGTTCGACCTGAAGCAGGCGATCCGGCCGCAGCAGTTCACGCTCACGCCGGTGGCGGCTTATCAGCACCGGCTGGTGTTCGACCTCTATCCCGTGGCCGAAGTCGACCCGTTGCTGGCGCTGATCCGCGACAAGGAAGCGGCCGAACTGCAGGCCGCACAGGCGGTGCGGGACGCGCTGGGCGAACTGATCGGCCGGCTCGGCCCGGGGCAAGCAGGCCCCCTGGGGCCGATCACGACCGGCCCCGCGCCCGCAGCGTCCGCTGCGTCTGCAGTGGCCGCCGCGCCACCACCGACCCCCGCCCCACGCCCGCCGCAGGCGCCCGCCACGGCGGCGGAACGCCAGCGTGTGGACCGCCTGATCATCGTGGCGCTGGACCCTGGCCACGGCGGCGAGGACCCCGGCGCCATCGGCCCCACCGGCCTGCGAGAAAAGGACGTGGTGCTGGCCGTCGCGCTGGCATTGCGCGACAAGCTCAATGCCGTGCCCGGCATGCGCGTGATGATGACGCGCGACGCCGACTACTTCGTGCCCCTGGGCGAACGTGTGCGCAAGGCGCAGCGGGTGCAGGCCGACCTCTTCGTCAGCATCCACGCCGACGCCTTCATCCGGCCGCAGGCGCGCGGCGCCAGCGTGTTCGTGCTGTCCACCAGCGGCGCCAGCAGCAGCACCGCGCGCTGGATGGCGCAGCGCGAGAACGCGGCCGACGCCGTGGGCGGAGTCAACATCGCGGCCATCCCCAACCGCCAGGTGCGCCAGGTGATGCTGGAGATGAGCACCGCCGCGCAGATTCGCGACAGCCTGCGCCTGGGCAGCGAGGTGCTGTCACGCATCGGCCAGGTCGGGCGCCTGCACAAGCCGCGGGTGGAGCAGGCCGGCTTCGCCGTGCTGAAGGCGCCCGACATCCCCAGCATCCTGGTCGAGACAGCCTTCATCTCCAACCCCGAGGAAGAACAGCGCCTGCGCGACCCGGGCTTCCGCGCCCGCCTGGTGGACGCGCTGGCGACCGGCATCCGGCGCTACTTCGCGCGCAACCCGCCGCTGGCCAGGACGCGCCAGATGTGAGGGGGCACGCGGCGCAGCCGCCTCAGATGCTGCGCAGGTAGCGCTTGCGCCAGAAGTACCAGCCCAGTGCAGCGGCCAGCACCAGCATGGCCACGAAGGCGATCCAGAAGCCGCTGTCGGAGTGCACCAGCGGCAGGAAGTCGAAGTTCATGCCGAAGAAGCCCGTGATCAGGTTCAGTGGCAGGAAGATCGCCGTCAGCGTGGTCAGCGTGCGCATGGTGTCGTTGGTGCGGTGGCCCAGCGCGCTGAAGTGCATCTGCACGGCCGTCTCGGCCCCGTGCTCCAGGCGGCGCACATGGCTCAGCACCCGCTCCACATGTTCCAGCACGTCGCGTGAGCGCACGCGCAGCAACTCGCGTTCGCGCCGCGCTGCGGGATCTGATTCGTCGGGCCATTCGTCCAGCGCGTCGATCCATTCCTGCACGGCGCTGCGCTGGTCCTCGCAGATGTCCTCCAGAAGGTGCAGCGCGCTGCGCGCATCCAGCAGCAGCGACCAGTCCTCGAAGCGGCTCTTGGGGTTCAGCAATTCCTGCTGCAGCCAACCCAGCTGGCGGGTCAGCAGGCGGCGCAGGTCGAGGTAGCTGTCCACCATGTGGTTGACCATCCGCAGCATCAGGTCGGCCGGGCTGCCCGGCAGGCGCGCCGCGCCGCGTGCCTCGCCACTCTGGGTCAGGCCGGCCAGGCGCTGTGCGAAGTACTCGCGC
>JBBSCX010000309.1:0-4846 GCA_038249905.1 Burkholderiales bacterium | reverse complement strand
CATTCGGGGAAGCGGCGGCGGCCGAGCTTGACGTCGACCGCGCTCTCGTCGCGCCAGACGCGGATCAGTTCCTCCATCGCCGCGCGCAGCAGATTGGCCCAGGCGTTGGCGCCCCCGTCGCTGCCGTTGCTCAGGAACACGAAACGCGGTTCCTGCTGCAGATCGGTGCGTTCCTTCCAGTAGCGGCTGAGCTTGCGCGCCACGGCGATGGCGCCGCCGAGTTCTTCGTCGACGAAGCGCTCCATGTCGTCGTCGCCGGCCTCGCAAAGCGCGTCGCGGAAGCGTTCGGGGCCGTGCGCCGGCATCACGATGGCGCCGCTGATCGGGCCGCCATGGTCTTCGGCCAGCGCCACGTCCATCGTCTCCGGGTCGGTGCGGTCGAACACGCGCACTTCCACGCGCTGGCCGTGGCGCATGTCGGCCAATTGGCCGCGGGCGCGCGTGCAATCGCTCTCGCTGGCCAGACCCAGCACGACATGGGCACCGATCTCGGCCTGCAGCCGGGCAATGGCCAGTGCGTCGTCGATCTGGTCGCCGGCGGCCACCAGCACCACGTGGCCGTTGGCGTCGACGGTGCGCATGGTCGGCCGGCTGACCCAGGTGCTGCGGCTTTCCTTGCGCACCCGCATGCCGTGCGTGACCTCGAAGTCATGCCCGTTGAAGGCCGCCGACTCGTCGCTGCCGAGAAACACGCAGGTGTGGGCGATGTCCGCAGGCACCGGGAAGTCCTTGGCCGGCGGCTGGCCGTCGAAGGCGCGGTTGAGCGTCATCATGTCGAAGAACTCGTGCGCCGTGCTGCCGGCCTCGGCGCCCTTCAGCTGGTCCATCGAGGCGAAGACGCTGCGGATGCGCTCGCTGCGGATCGGCCCCGGGAAGATCATGTTGACGCGGATGCCGCGCGCTCCGAGCTCTTCGGAGGCCTGGCGCGACAGCGCATTCAGCGCCGCCTTCGGCACCACATAGGCGGTGCGGCCGTAATACTGGGTGCGCGAGAAGATGGTCGAGACGTTGATGACCGACGCACCTTCTTTCAGGAACGGCGAGGCCGCGCGCAGCACGTTCCACGACACGCCGAGGATGTTGCGCGTGGCCTGGGCCAGGGTCTCGGTGTCGGTGGAACCTTCGGCACGCAGCTGCTCCAGTTCGTCGGCCGTCAGCGGCACCTTTTCCAGCGGCTGGCGCGGGCCGGCCGAGCCGGCGTTGTTGATCAGGATGTCCAGGCGCCCGTGGCGCGCCACCAGGTCGGCGATGCCGGCGCGCACGCTGGCCGGGTCGGCACCGTCCATCACGACGGTGTCGGCCTGCGAGGCGGGCGCGCCGGTGTCGGCCAGCGCAGCTTCGCGCGCGGCGTCCAGCCGGGCCTTGGTGCGGCCCGACAGCACCACCAGCGCGCCCTGGCGCAGGTAGTGGCGGACGATCTCGCTGCCCAGGTTGCCGGCGGCGCCGGTGATCAGGGCGACCTTGCCGGCCAGCCTGCCGGACGGGTTGCTTTCAGTGCTCATGTTGCGGTCCCTTGGCGTTTCAAATTCGTCGGTTTGGTGCTTGACGCTCAGGCGCGCTGGCCGGCAGCCCAGGCCTCGAACAGCGCGTCGCGGCCGCGCAGGCCCGGGGCCGGCAGCGCGTGATTGACCAGGTAGGTAGCGCCCTGGTGCCGGTTGTCCCACATCGCCTGGTGCGCGGCGGGCAGCTCGGCCCAGGGCACGACGGTGGGCTCGGTGACGTCGAGCAGGCCGGCGGCGACCATGTCGTTCATGCGCGTCACCTCGAAGGCGTTGCACAGATGGGTGCCCAGGATGCTGGCCGTGGGCATCAGGATGCGGCGTTGCCGCGTCCACACCTGCGGTGCATAGAAGGCGTAGCGGCGGCCGGCCATCTCTTCGCAGTAGACGACACGCCCCGTGAAGGGCTTCACCAGCGATGTGCGGACGCCCAGGGCATCGTGCGCCGCCCGCTCCAGGATCAGGTCGGGCGCGCCGCGCGGGTTGTCTGGGCTGCGCAGCAGCGCGCCGACGGCCGCACCGAAGGGCTTGAGCGTGCGGTCCTGGAAGTCGCGCACGCCGGTGCGGAAGGTCTCGATGTCCTTCTTCGCGTCGGCCAGGTGCGGCATGGTTTTCGGCCAGTCGAAGTTCTCGCCCTGGCGGCGGCGTATGTCTTCCAGCGACACCACGCCGGCCACCGCGTCCTCGAAGCCCAGCGACTGCACAAATTCACGCTGTGCGTCGGTGCGCGTGGCGACCACGGTGCGCGCGCCGATGGCACGCACGGCCTCGATCATCTCCAGGCCGGTGGTGTCCAGCAGTGCGGTGCTCTCGATGCCGTAGTACAGCAGCACCGCCTCTCCGGCGCGCGCCCCGGCTCGCTGCAGCATTGCCTCAGGCGCCACGCTGCCGGGCTTGCCGACGAAAGTCAGGTGGTAGCCCGAAGAGGCGCCGTAGAAGGCCAGCGTGCCGCCCTCGGCCAGCAGCTGGAAGCTGCGCGGGAAAGCCGTCTCGCCGGCATGCGAGACGGCGTAGTCGGCCAGCCTTCCACCATCAGGCCCACCGTTCTGGCGCTTGTATTCCTCCAGCAGCGGCGCGCCCGCAGCTTCCCAGCCGGCCGGGTCGTTTTCGGGCACTGGCGTGTACAGGCTCTTGAAACGTGCATCGGTGCGGTCCAGCGCACCCACCGCGCCCTGCGTGCCGATGAACGCCGCCCGCGCCGGGCTCGACACGCCGCCGGTGACGGCCAGGCCCGCGCGTGTCGCGCTCTTCAGCGCCTCCAGGCCCGTGCCGGTGGCCGCACCTTCGACGAACAGCGCCTTGCCCGGGGCGATCTTCAGCGTCGTGAACAGCGCGCGCACGATGGTGCCCAGGTTCAGGATGTACGAGCCCGCCTGCTCCAGCGTCAGGTCACCCGGCAGCGGGTGCAGCTGCGGGCTCTGCGTGACCAGGAACTGCGCGTGGCTGCCGGTGCGCGTCTCGTAGCCCTGGATGCTGAAACCCACGTACATCGGGTCGCGTCCGGCCAGCGGGCTCAGCAGATCGGTCTGGCCCGAGTACACCGCCACCAGGTCGCCGACCTTCAGCCGGCCCTCGCGCTTGGCCTCGCTGCCCAGCGCGGCGACCAGCGCCACACCGCCCGATCCCGTGACCTGCACGTCCTCTTCGTGGTTGTCGAAGGGCGAGACGGGGATGCCGGTCAGGGCCCAGATGTCGTTGAAGTTGACCTCGGACGCCAGCACGTAGACCAGGGCCTCGTTCGGCCTGGGCTGCTCGACGGGCACGATCAATTCGACCTCGCTCTTCATCGGTTCGCCGAAGCGCGGCTCGCCGGTGGCCGGGTCGCGCGGCACGCCAAAGCCGAACTGCCAGGCCGGCAGCGGCGTCACCCCCGGGTAGAAAGGTGCGCCCCGCGGCAGCAAGGTGCCGCCGGCGAGTTGCGTGTCGATCCAGGCGCCCTGCTCTGCCACCACCCGCACCGCACCGCGGCGGATCGGCAACGCAGGGCTCTTCTTGTCCATGAACTGCTCGATGCCGGTCTTGCCGCCCTCGGGGTCGACGACGGCCTGCGCGAACAATTCGGCCTCGACGTCCAGCCCGGCCTCGAGACCGTCGGTCCAGCCGGTGCGGATGGCCTGCAGCGCGCGGTCGCGTGCGCCGCCGCGGCCGGCCCAGTCGAGCTGCGACGACACCTGCTGCAGGTGTTCGTCCTGCAGCGCCGCTTCCAGCGACAGCGGCGAAGCCTGGTTCCAGGCCTTCAGGTTGTGATGGCGCTCGGCATGTGCGCGGCCCAGCGCACTGCTGCCGGCGTCGGCCAGAAACTCGCGGATGCGCGCATGCGCCGCGCTCAGCACGTCGGACGAGCCACCTGCGAGCTCGTCGACGACACCCATCGCCAGCGCCTCGCTGCCGTCGATATTGCGGCCGCCGAGGATCAGGTCCAGCGCGTCACGCAGACCTTCTTCGCCGCGGCGCGTGGCCAGCAGGCGCGGCAGGCGCTGCGTGCCGCCATAGCCGGGCAGCAGGCGCAGCCGGATCTCGGGCTGGCCGAAGCGCGCGGTGGGCTCGGCGATGCGGTAATGGCAGGCCAGCGCGAACTCCATGCCGCCGCCCAGCGCGACGCCCTGGATGGCCGCGATGCAGGGCTTGCCCATGCGCTCGATCTTGCGGAACGCCAGGTGCGCGTTGTTGGGCAGTGCACGCGCTTCTTCCAGCGTGCGGATGTCCTCCAGCAACTGCCGGATGTCGGCGCCGGCGACGAAGCTGGCGGTGCCCTGGCCCGTGAACACCACCGCGGCCACGTCGTCGCGCCGCGACAGGTGCTCGACGACGACGGTCAATTCGTCCAGCGCGCGCTCGTTCAGCGCATTCACCGGCGGGTTGGTGATGGTGACGGTGGCCACGCGCGTCTTCGCACTCTCGGGCCCGGCGTCGTTGTACTGCACCGTGAAGTAGCGATAGCGCTCGAACATCTGCTGATCGTCGGCCAGGGCCTGCTTGCGCTGCCAGTCGCCGATCACCTTGCGCAATTCGTCCAGGCTCTCGGGGTTTTTCAATGTCGACGCGTCGCCGACATCGGTGCCCTCGACCAGCGCACGCACCATGCGCCGCACGTACTTGCCGCTGCGCGTCTCGGGGAACTGGCTCACCTCGATGAAGTCGCTGGGCACGGCCACGGCGCCCTTCTCGCTGCGCACCAGGTCGGTCAGGCGGCGCTTGTCGTCCTGCGTCAATTTGCGCCCTGCCGTGGGCTTGACGAAGGCCAGCGGCGTCAGGCCCTTGTCGCGGTGCGGCGCGCCGACGACGATGACGTTGCCCACGGGGCTGTCCGGGTCGAGCGACTTGTGGCGCAGGATGGCGCCCTCGAT
>JBBSCX010000308.1:0-4846 GCA_038249905.1 Burkholderiales bacterium | reverse complement strand
CTCGGCAGCGTCCTCCGCCGCGTCCTCCGCGGCGTCCTCTGCCATGACGTGCCGCTTCGGCACAATGCCCTGATGTTCCTCACCATCCCGACTTTGCTGACCTGGGCGCGCATTGCGGCCATCCCGCTCATCGTCGGGGTCTTCTACCTGCCGCTGGACGAGGCCACACGCAATTTGGTGGCCACCACCATGTTCGTGGTCTTTGCCGCCACCGACTGGCTGGACGGCTGGCTGGCACGCAAGCTGAACCAGACCTCGTCGTTCGGCGCCTTTCTCGACCCGGTGGCCGACAAGATCCTGATCTGCGCCAGCCTGCTCGTGCTGCTGGAACATGGGCGGGTCGGCAGCGTCGTGGCGCTGATCATCATCGGCCGCGAGATCGCGATCTCGGCGCTGCGCGAATGGATGGCCACCATCGGCGCGTCGCGCTCGGTGGCGGTCAACATGCTGGGCAAGCTCAAGACCACGGCGCAGATGGTGGCCATTCCCTTCCTGCTTTACGACGGCGTGCTGTTCGGGCTGGTGCACACCCGCCCGTGGGGCACGGGCCTGATCTACGTGGCGGCCGTGCTGACGGTGTGGTCCATGGCGTATTACCTGCGCCGAGCGATCCCCGAGATCCGCGCCAAGGCGCGATGAGGTTCAGCGGCGACGGCGCATCGGGCGCGGCCGTCCCCGCGGGTGTCACTTCGAACGCCGCCTGGGTGGCGGCCATGCCGCTGGTGTTCGTGCTGATCTGGAGCACCGGCTTCATCGTCGCCCGCTACGGCATGCCGCATGCACCGCCGATGGGTTTTCTGGCCTGGCGATACGCACTGGCCGCTGTGGCCTTCACCGCCTGGGTGTGGCTGTCGCGTGCGGCCTGGCCCGGCAGTCCGGCGCAGTGGGCGCACCTGGGCGTGACCGGGGTGCTGATACACGCCGGCTACCTTGGATTTGTCTGGACGGCCGTGAAGCTGGGCATCGGCGCTGGCATGGTGGCGCTGGTGGTCGGCCTGCAGCCGGTGCTGACAGCGCTGTGGGTCAGCGCCCAGGGCAGCGAGCAGCGCGTGTCGGCGCGTCGCTGGGCCGGCCTGGCGCTGGGCCTGGCGGGCCTGGTGCTGGTGGTGTGGCACAAGCTGGGTGTGGGCGAGGCCGGTACCAGTACGCTGGGCCTGTCGGTGGCCGCGCTGGTCTGCATCACCGTCGGCACGCTGTACCAGAAGCGCTTCGTGGCGCCCTGCGACGTGCGCAGCGCCGGCGCGGTGCAGTTGGGCGCGGCACTGGCCGTGACCTTGCCGCTGGCGCTGCTGGAGACCGAGGCCTTGCGCTGGCACCCGGAGATGATCGGCGCCCTGGCCTGGTCGGTGCTGGTGCTGACGCTCGGCGGCAGCTCGCTGCTGTACCTGCTGATCCAGCGCGGTGCCGCCACCCGCGTCGCCAGCCTGATGTACCTGGTGCCGCCCTGCACCGCGGTGCTGGCCTGGTTGCTGTTCGACGAGGCGCTGGGGCCCTGGGTGCTGGCCGGCATCGCGCTGACTGCCGTCGGCGTGGCGCTGGCGGTGCGCGAGCCGCGGCCGCCCTCGGTCTGATTTCAGTCTCATCCTCAGCCTGATTTCCGCCCGATTTCAGCCTGATTGCGGCGTGATTGCCGCGTGAGGGCGGCCCGATTTCGACCCAACCCCTGCCAGCGCGCGCCAACCCACCCGATCTGAACGGAGACACCCCGATGAGCATGCGCACCGCCCCGCCTTCCACCGCCCCGCACCGCATCGCCGTCATCCCCGGCGACGGCATCGGCACCGAGGTCATGCCCGAGGGCCTGCGCGTGCTCGACGCTGCGGCGCGCCGCTTCGGCATCGCGCTGCAGGTGGACGCCTTCGACTTCGCGCACTGCGGCTACTTTGCGCAGCACGCAAAGATGATGCCCGACGACTGGAAGGACCAGATCGGCGGCCACCACGCCATCCTCTTCGGCGCCGTGGGCTGGCCGGCCACCGTGCCCGACCACGTCTCGCTGTGGGGCAGCCTGCTGAAGTTTCGGCGCGAGTTCGACCAGTACGTCAACCTGCGGCCGGCGCGGTTGATGCCCGGCATCCGCAGCCCGCTCGTCAACCGCCAGGGCGAGGCCCTGAAGCCCGGCGACATCGACATGTGGATCGTGCGCGAGAACACCGAAGGCGAGTACTCCAGCATCGGCGGGCGCATGTACGAGGGCACCGAGCGCGAAGTGGTGATGCAGAACACGGTGATGTCGCGCGTCGGCGTCGACCGGGTGCTGAGGTTCGCCTTCGAGCTGGCCGCGTCGCGCCCGCGCCGCAAGCTGACCTCTGCCACCAAGAGCAACGGCATCGCCATCACGATGCCCTACTGGGACGAGCGCGTGAAGGCCATGGCCGCGCAGTTCCCGCAGGTGCAGGTGGACCAGCAGCACATCGACATCCTCACCGCCTTCTTCGTGCAACGGCCGCAGCAGTTCGATGTGGTGGTGGCGTCCAACCTGTTCGGCGACATCTTGTCCGACCTGGGCCCGGCCTGCGCCGGCACCATCGGCATCGCGCCCAGCGCCAACCTGAACCCGACCAGGCAGTGGCCCAGCCTGTTCGAGCCCGTACACGGCAGCGCGCCCGACATCGCCGGCAAGGCCGTCGCCAACCCCATCGGGCAGGTGTGGAGCGTGGCCATGATGCTGGACTTCCTGGGCCACCGCGAGGCGCACGATGCCGTGCTGGCCGCCATCGAGGCGGTGCTCGCCGACCCGGCCGCGCCGCGCACTCCCGACCTCGGCGGCAAGGCGGGCACGGCCGACCTGGGGCAGGCATTGGCGCAGGCGGTGCAGGCGACCTGAGGCCCTCATCCGCCCTCATCTGCGGGGGGTTCTGCGCCTAGAATTCCGCTCCCGCTTGACACCTGTCCAGCGAGCCGCATGTAATGAACAAAAAGGGGGTCACGACGTGAACAAGACGGATCTGGTCGAAGCCATCGCACTGCAGGCCGATATCTCGAAGGCCGCGGCATCGCGCTCGCTGGAGGCGCTGATCAGCGCCGTGCAGACGACGCTGAAGAAGGGCGGCTCGGTCACCATCACCGGCTTCGGCACGTTTCTGGCTCCCAAGCGCAAGGCGCGCGCCGGCCGCAACCCGCGCACCGGTGCGGCCATCAAGATCAAGGCCGCCAAGGTGCCCAAGTTCCGCCCCGGCAAGGCGCTGAAGGACGCGCTGAACCCCGGCAAGTGATGTTCCGACGCGTGGCGCCGCGCCCGGCCGGGCAGGCGCCGCGACCGTCGTCACCGGGTGCTTAGCTCAGCCGGTAGAGCGGCGCCCTTACAAGGCGTAGGTCGGCGGTTCGAACCCGTCAGCACCCACCACCAACGCACCGATTCAGCCTCTGCGCCTGGCGTGCCTGCAATGCCAGTGCCGAGGGCGGTCGCGACTAGAATCCGCGGCCTTCAGGTCGGGTTCGCTGCCGCCCCAGGCGACCCGTTCCGGCGCATCCCCATGCAACGCGCCCGCCCACGCCCCCGCCCCCGCCCCAGTCTGCCTGGGCCCGCCAGCCCTGCGTCCCCATCGGCCGCCCGAGGTTTCCTTCGATGTTCGAGTTCATCCGCACCCATTCCCGCCTGACGCTGGGCTTTGTCCTGCTGCTCATCATCCCGTCGTTCGTCTTCTTCGGCTTCGAGAACTACTCGAGCATGAGCGACGGCACCAATGCCAAGGTGGCCGAGGTGGACGGGGCGAAGATCTCACGGGCGGAATGGGACTTCGCGCACCAGCGCAATGTCGAGCGCGTGCGCAATCAGAACCCCGATACCGACGTCGCCGCCCTCGACACCCCCGCCGCGCGCCAGCAGAGCCTGGACGGCCTGGTGCGCGAACGCCTGTTGCGCACGGCGGCCGACAAGCTGCACCTGGTGCCCTCGGACGCCCGCGTGCAGCGACTGTTTCTCAGTGACGAGCAGTTCGCGCCTTTGCGCAACGCCGATGGCAGCGTCAACCGCGACATGCTGCAGGCCCAGGGCATGAGCTCGGAGATTTTTCTGCAAAGGCTGCGCCAGGACATGGCGCAGCAGCAGGTGGTCGGTGGCGTGGCGCGCACGGTGGTGCTGCCGCCCACCCTGGCCGCGCGTGCGCTGGATGCACTGCTCGAGCAGCGTGAGGCCGAGGTGCAGCGCTTCGACCCTGCCGCCTACCGTGCCCAGGTCAACCCCAGCGCCGCCGACATCGACGCCTACTACAAGGCCAACGAGGGCGAGTTCCGCGCACCCGAACAGGCGCAGATCGAGTACGTGGTGCTCGACCTGGAGACCCTGGCGCGTGACGTCACGGTGTCCGATGACGAACTGCGCAAGTACTTCACCGAGAACGCGGCGCGTTACACCGCGGCAGAAGAAAGGCGCGCCAGCCACATCCTGGTGAAGTCCGACGACAGCATGTCGGCGGCCGATCGCAAGGCCGCGCGTGAACGCGCCGAGGCGCTGCTGGCCGAGGTGCGCAAGGCGCCGGCCAGCTTTGCAGCGATCGCGCGTCGGGCGTCAGAGGACGAGGGCTCCAAGGCCCAGGGCGGCGACCTGGACTGGTTCGGCCGCGGCGGCATGACCAAGCCCTTCGAGGACGCGGTCTACGCCATGAAGTCGGGCGAGATCAGCAACCTGATCGAGACCGAGTTCGGCCTGCACGTCATCAGCCTGACCGGTGTGCGCGGCGGCGAGAAGAAGACCTTCGACGATGTGCGCGCCGAGATCGAGGCCGAGGTGCGTCGCAGCCTGGCGCAGCGCCGCTATGTCGATGCGGCCGAGCAGTTCACGAACATGGTGTACGAGCAGTCCGACAGCCTGCGCCCCGTGGTCGAACGCCTGAACCTGCCGCTG
>JBBSCX010000307.1:0-4852 GCA_038249905.1 Burkholderiales bacterium | reverse complement strand
TACCGCGTGCCGGTGCTGGACCGCTTGTCACGGGTCGCCGGCATTGACCTGACGGTGTTCTACGCTGCGCGTACCGAGCCCGACCGCCAGTGGGACCTGCCGCCCCTGCCCTATCGCCATGTCTTCCTGGACGGGAAGATGGTCAGTCGGGCGGGCCGGTTCATCCACCACAACCCGGCGATCTGGGGCGAACTGCTGCGGCTGTCGCCGGACGTCGTTGTCACCACGGGCTACAACCCCACCCACCTGCTGGCCTACTTCTACACGCTGCTGTATGGAAAACGGCACGTGGTCATGACCGACGGCACCGTGGATTCGGAGCAGGGTCTGAGCCTGCTGCACCGGCTGATTCGCACGCACATCATCGGCCGCTCGGCGGCTGGCGTCGCAGCCTCGCACGGGGGCTGGCGGCTGCTGCGCAGCTACGGCATGCCCTCGGCGCGCCTGCACATCTCGCCCCTGTGCGCCAACCCGGACGCCGACTGGCAGTCTACGGCCGACAGCCCGCGCGACCTGGACCTGCTGTTCTCGGGCCGGCTCGTGCCGGTCAAAAACGCCGACTTTGCGCTGCGGGTGGCCGATAGACTGGCCCAGCGGCTGGGGCGCGTAGTGCGCATGGCGGTGCTAGGCGACGGCCCGCTGCTCGGCGAACTGCAGGCCCAGGCCGCGGCGCTGCGCCCGTCGGTGCAGGTGGAGTTCGCGGGCCATGTGGCGCAGCACGCGCTTCCTGGTTGGTTCGGCCGCGCCAGGCTGTTCATCTTTCCGACGCGTTGGGACCCATGGGGCGTGGTGGCCAACGAAGCGATGGAGGCCGGCACGCCGGTGCTGGTGTCGCCGCACGCGGGCGTGGCGGAGGACCTCGTTTGCGACGGCCGAAACGGCCGTGTGCTGACGCTCGACGAGCCGCGCTGGGTGGACGCTGCGGCAGCGCTGCTGCAGGCGCCGGCCGCCTGGCAGGAAATGGCCGCCAACTCCAGGCAGACCGTGGCCGCATACCGGGCCGATGCCGCTGCTGCGGGTCTTGCTGATGCGGTGTTGCAGGCGGGCGGCCGTGCCGGCGCCGTGCGCCACAGCACCTTCGTGCGCCGCCCCCGGGTGGTGTGCGTGCAGCACCGACTACTGAACTACCGCGTGGCGCTTTTCGAGGGGTTGCGGCAGCGCCTGGCCGAAGACGGCATCGAGTTCGTTCTCGTCCACGGCCAGCCGACGCTGGCCGAAGCGACGGAAAACAACAGCGGCCAACTGGACTGGGCGCGCCACGCTCCAGACCGTGACCTGCTGGGCGGACGCTTTGTGTGGCAACCACCGGGCCGATCGGCCCTGGGCGCGGACCTTGTCATCGTGGCGCAGGAAAAAAAACAATTGTGGAACGCCGTGGCCATGACGCTGCAGCGCCCTGCGAGGCTGGCCTACTGGGGCCATGAAAGTGACTGTAAGAGCGCCCGCTCAAAAGGACTGCGCGAACGCGTCACGCTCTGGCAGATCCCCACCGTGGACTGGTGGTTCGCTGACACCGAACGTTCGGCCGACCTGGTGACCGAAGCCGGCTTCCCGGCGGACCGCGTGACAACGCTGGAGAACGCGTTCGACCCCCACAGCCTGGCGGTGCAGTGCCTGGGCATTGCTTTGGCTGAGACTCAGAGCTTTCTGTCAGGTCTGGGTATCGAGCCCGGCGCACCAGTGGGGATTTTCATCGGCTCGCTCACCCCTGACAAGCGCATCGGCTTCCTGCTTGAGACGGCCAAGACCATCCGTCAGCGTGTGCCAGGGTTCCGGCTGCTGGTGGTGGGCAGTGGACCGCTGGCCGATGAAGTGCACGCGGCCGCAGCGCGGCATCCTTGGGTGCATGCGCTGGGCATGCGCACCGGCCGCGACAAGGCACTGTGCCTGCGCAGCGCGCAGCTGATGCTGAACCCGGGGTTGGTGGGGCTGAGCCTCCTGGACAGTTTCGTCGGCGGTGTGCCCATCGTGACGACCGACTGCCACGTCCACTCGACGGAAGTGGTCTACCTGCGCAGCGGCGTCAACGGCGTCATGACCCAGGACACGCCGGGCGCTTTTGTCGACGCCTGCGCACGGCTGCTGGGCAGCCCCGAAGAACGCGCGCGCCTGGCTGCCGCGGCGCTGGCCGACGCGTCGCGCTACAACATCGAGAACATGGTGGAGCGCTTCGCCACCGGCATCAGCGCCGCGCTGCGTCTGCCGGGCCGCTGAAGCGCCGCCGCAGCAGCTGCGCGGCGGCACCCAGCACAAACAGCGTGTTCGTTACCAGATAGCGCCGCCACAGGCGACGCGGTTCGCTGGCCAGACGGTGCAGCCATTCCAGCCCGGCCTGCTGCATCCACACCGGCGCGCGCACCACCGTGCCGGCGTGGTAATCGAAGGCCGCGCCCACGCCCACCATCACCGCCTGTACCCGGCCGCGGTGGGCGGCCATCCACAGCTCTTGCTTGGGGCACCCCAGCCCGACCCACACGGTGCTGGCACCGGACGCGTTGATAGCCTGCACGGCGGCGGCGTCTTCCTCGGCTGTCAAAGGCCGGAACGGCGGCGACACGGCCCCAGCGATCACCAGACCCGGGAAGGCCGCGCGCAGCCGGTCCTGCAGCAGCGCCAGCGTGCGCTGGGTGCCACCGTAAAGGTAGATCGAATCACCGCGCGCGGCCGCCATCGCGCAGCAGCGCCACATCAGGTCGGGGCCGTTGATGCGCGACTGGCCGGCGTGGCCCAACCGGCGCAGCATCCAGGCCACCGGGGCGCCGTCGGGTGTGCACAGGTCGGCGTCGGCCAGCACGCGAGCGAAGGCTGCGTCTTGCCCGGCGCTGACCACCGAGTGCGCGTTGCAGATGCAGACCACGCGGCTGTCCCGCACGGCCGACCAGGCCGCGATGCGGCCCAGGGCAGCGTCCCAGGACAGCGCGTCGATGGCTGCGCCAACCACCACCACACGGCTGCGCCCACCTTGATGCGGCTGGCCCTCAGCTTCACTCATGAACTGAAGTCCTTGCAACCCTGCGCGATGGCCTGTTGATAGATGTCGAGCAGCTGCGCCAGGTTGCGCTGCGGCGTGTACAGCGCCTCGTAACGCGCACGTGCAGCGGCGCCCATGCGGCCCATCTCCACTGGGTGGTCCAGCGCCCAGCGCATCTTGGCGGCCCAGTCGGCGGCGTCGCCTGGCTCGGCAAGCAGACCGGTCACGCCGTCCAGAACCAGCTCGGCCATCGCACCCAGCCGCGAGGCAATCACCGGCAGACTGGCTGCATAGGCCTCGACCAAGGTGCGCGGGAAGTTCTCGAACCACAGGCTCGGCATCACCAAGGCCAGCGACCGGCCCATCGCGTCGGCCACCGTCGCCGACGCCAGTGGACCCAGGGCCCGCAGACCGGGCGCCTGGCACACCTCATCGGCCAGCGGGCCACTGCCGGCCACTGCGACGCTGCCCGCAGGCAGGCTGGCCGCGGCCCGCGCAAGCACCGTGACGCCCTTTTCGGGCGCCAGCCTGCCGACGAACAGCAGCCCGCTGCGCGGCATGACTGCCGCGCCCGTTGTGCATATTGCGGCCGGCGGGCTTTCGACGAAGTTGGGCTTGATAACGATGCGCTCTGCCGGCAGCCCGCCGCGCACAAATTCGTCGCGACAGAAGTCGTTCAACGCCACATAGCGCTGCACCTTGCGCTGCCAGGTCCCCAGCCCACGATGCAACACCAGCATGCCCGCCAGCACAGCAGTTTGCGCGCGCGACCCGCGGTAGCAGCCGTGCCGCACGGCCGGCAGCGGCACGCGGCCCACGCAGTCACGGCAGACGCGCCCTTCACGCAGCAGCATCGCCTGCGGGCACAGCAGCCGGAAGTTGTGCAGCGTCTGCACCACCGGCACACGTGCCGACGCCGCAGCCCAGTACAGCGAGGGCGACACGAGCGGGAAGGTGTTGTGCACGTGCAGAACATCGGCCGGCCACGCGGCCAGCAGTGCCGCCAGATCGGACGCTGTGCGGCGCGACCACAGGGTGTCGGCTGCCGCACGGGCCGCGCCCATGCTGGCCAGTTCGTCGTTGTGCCGTCGGTACTCGCGCACCTCGTGGCCCGCGGCACGCAGCAGCGCCACCTCGGACTCGACAACGGCGTCTTCGCCGCCTCGCTGCTGGTAGGCGTTGTGGGCGACCAGGATTTTCATGCGAACCAACACCGAAAGATCAGCAGCAATCAGCCCCCTATGGAGGGGCGGGAAGCATGGGCATCAAAGCGCAACACATACGGCATGGCGGCTGAGCGAATCTTCTGCACCCAGTGCGTGGCGTGATGGGCGGCCGGCCACACGGTCAGTCGGCACATCAGCGCGTCGGCCGCAACAAGCATCCTCAACGTCCAGATCCGACGCCTGCTGAGCACATGCAGTCGTGAGGTGAGCGAGAACATGCAGCGAGTCTCTCGGACCACCGTCAGCGCGGCATCACGAATCAGTTGCCGAAAGACGGGCAGCGGAATCCAACGCTCCCGCTTTGTCAACCCCTGCCGCGGGCGCCGCCAGTCGCCCATGGCGTGGGTTGGCTCGCGGAACAGGATGTACCCACCTGGCTCGAGCACACGACCGATATCGCGCAGCACGGTGCCGACGTTCAGCACGTGATGCAGGCAACTGAGGCAGACCACGAGATCGAAGCTCGCTGCCGCGACAGGCATCAGTCCGCTTGCGTCGGGCTGCATGTACCTCACGGGCTTGCCGCCGATGTCGGTGCTGGCGAATCCCGAGGCGGGCTCCAGGATCGTGAACTCCTGCGCCTGCGGGACAACCGGACACAACTCCGCGCCTGTAGCGCTCCCGATCCCCAGGACGTGCCGCCATGGCCGTGCAG
>JBBSCX010000306.1:0-4877 GCA_038249905.1 Burkholderiales bacterium | reverse complement strand
TGCCCGGCACGGTGGGCGGCAAGATCTACACCTTTTTCAACGCCGCATTCGGCACCGGCAGCGGGCTGATCGCCATCGGCGCACCCGACAGCGCCAGCACCCAGACGCGCAGTTTCGGCCCGCACTACTACCGCATCGTGGCCGGCGAATGGTGCACCTCTGACAACTTGCGCAACTGTGCCTATGCACCGTCGGCCACGCACACGGTGCCAGCGCCGCTGCGCTGGTGCAACAGCGACGTGAACGCGCGTGCCGCGGCGCCCGCGGCCAATTCGTGCCAGGCCCTGCGCACCAACATCTACACGCAGGCGCGCTACCCGACCAAGGTCATCAGCCCGGGCACGGAGGCGGTACCGAACGCGACGCGTGCATCGGCCATCTTCACCGTCAGCCTGTCGGGCAGCTGCAGCACCAGCAACCGCCCCACGTTCAGCGACATCAGGGTCAATGGGGTAAACCTGCTGAGTGCCAGCACGACGATGGGCAGTTCTGTCACTGCCACCACGGTCGCTGCCAGCATCCGCGCCGGCATCAGCAACGGCAACTACAGCACCTTGAGCGCGACCACCAGCCTCGTCACGATCTATGCACCCATTGAGGCCGGTGCCATCACCCACACGGTGAGCTTCACGCGCGCGCAGTCCAACAGCTGCAATGTGAATTTCAGCCCCGCGCCCGTGGCGTTCTCCGGTTACACCGACGCTGTGCCGGCGACGCAGGCCGGTTTCCCGGGCTCTTTCGAGCGCGTGGACATCATCCCCGCGGTCACCAGCTACCCCAAGTCGGGGTCGCGCACCGACTGCGCCGGTACCACCTGCACCTACAGCGAGGAGATGACCAACTTCGCGAACTGGTTCGCCTACTACCGCACGCGGATGCAGACCATGAAGTCCGGCGCGAGCGTGGCCTTCGCTGCGGTCGACGACCGGTTTCGCGTCGGCTTCTACACACTGAACAACACTTCCGCCGGCAACTATCGCAACCTCGAGACCTTCAGCGGCACGGCAAAGGACAACTGGTTCACCAGCCTGCGCGGCGCGCGCCCCAGCGGTGGGACGCCGCTGAAGACGGCGCTGTCGACGATCGGCCGCCTCTACGCCGGCAGGCTCAACGGCAACAACCTGCGCGGCGCCACGGTGCAGGACCCGATGCAGTTCTCCTGCCAGCAGAACTTCACGCTGCTGTCGACCGACGGCTACACCAACGAGTCCGGCACGCCGCTGCAGATCGACGGCAGCACTGCCATCGGCAACCAGGACGCGAGCCTGCCGCGGCCGTTCCGCGACGGGCTGGGCGCCAGCAATACGCTGGGCGACATCGCTGCGTACTACTACGCCACCGACATCCGTGACGCGGAGCACGCCAACTGCACCAGCGGCAGCTCGGGCGCGAACGTGTGCGCCAACAACGTGCCGATCAGCGGCACCGACACCGCCACCCACCAGCACATGACCACCTTCACGCTCGGGCTGGGCGTGTCGGGCTTCATGCAGTTCCGGCCCGACTACCGCACTGCGACCAGCGGCGACTACTTCGATGTCGCCAATGGCAGCACGGTGAATCTGGCCGCCGGCGTCTGCACCTGGCTGACCAGCGGCAACTGCGAGTGGCCCATCCCCGTCAACAACGACCAGACGGCCGTGGACGACCTGTGGCACGCTGCGGTGAACGGGCGCGGCACCTACTTCAGTGCCAGCGACCCCGACTCGCTGTACACCGGCCTGACCGGCGCGCTGGCCGAACTGGACAAGAAGGTCGGCGCCGCCGCCGCCGCCACCACCAGCAACCCGAACGTGTCCGCAGGCGACAACTTCGTCTTCATCTCCAACTACACCTCCGGCGAGTGGAGCGGCGAATTGCTGGGCAAGCAGATCAACCTGACCACCGGCATGGTCGAGGACAGCCCCAGCGACTGGTCTGCGCGCAGCCGGCTGGAGGCCAACACCGCGCGCACGATCTACATGTTCCAGCCGGCCGCCAGCAACGGCCTGGCAAGTTTCGACTGGACCAACGTGCAGGCCGCCGGGTTGGGCAGCTTTTTCCAGACGCCGCACATCAGCAGCGGTGCGGCAGGGTTGTCCCAGTTCTGCACCCTGGGCTCGACCTGCCTGACCGCCGATGCCAGGGCCGCCGCCCCGGGCCAGGCACTCGTCGCCTACCTGCGTGGCGAGCGCACCAACGAAGGCACCGATCTGGAGACCGGCAAGTCTTTCCGCCAGCGACCGTACCTGCTGGGCGACATCGTCAATTCCGAGGCGGTGTACGTGCGCCAGGCGACCTTCAACTACAACGACCCCGGCTATTCCGGCTTCAAGTCCAGCACCGCCAGCCGGCGCCCGATGGTGTACGCCGGCGCCAACGACGGCATGCTGCACGCCTTCGACGGGCAGACCGGCGACGAACTCTGGGCCTACGTGCCCACCATGGTCATCCCGCGCCTGTACCGGCTGGCCGACAAGAGCTATGGCACGCGCCACAACTTCTATGTCGATGCCACGCCCGTGACGGGTGACGTCTCGATCAGCGGGCAGTGGCGCACGCTGCTGGTCGGCGGCCTGGGTGCGGGCGGCCGCGGCTACTACGCGCTGGACGTGACCGACCCGGAGAACCCCAGGGCGCTGTGGGAGTTCACGCACGTCAACCTGGGCCTGAGCTTCGGCCGTGCCGAGATCACCAAGCTGGCCAATGGCACCTGGGTCGTGATCGTCGGCTCGGGCTACAACAACACGCTGCCGGGTGACGGCGCGGGCCGGCTGTTCGTCATCGACGCCGCCACCGGCGCCCTGCTGCAGACCATCGTGGCGCAGGACGCCGTCAACGTCGGCCCCGGCAGCGCCGGCCTGGCGCACATCCGTGCCTGGGCCGACCAGGCCGAGCTGGACAACACGGTCAAGCGCGTCTATGGCGGCGACAACGCGGGCAACCTGTGGCGCTTCGACGTCAACAACGTGCTGCCACAGGCCGCGACGCGCCTGGCCACGCTGCGCGGCAGCGGCGGCCAGCCGCAGCCTGTGACCTCGCGACCCGAACTCGGCGATGCCGCCGGCACCGCCATGGTCTTCGTCGGCACCGGGCGGTACATGGGGGTGAGCGATCTGGTGGACACGCGGCCGCAGACCATCTACGGCATCAAGGACGGGTTGACGAGCACCGGCTGGGGCAATCCGCGCGCGCAGGGCAGCTTCGTGGCGCAGACGCTGACCAGCGGCTCCTGCCCGGCCAACTCGTCGGCCTGCACCGTGGGCGAGACAGTGCGCATCGGCAGCGGCAACAACGTCAACCTGGCCACCCATGCGGGGTGGTATGTCGACCTGCCCATCACCAGCGAGCGCTCGACCAACGACCCGCAACTGGCCTTGGGCACGCTGGTGGTGACGACCAACGTGGTCGAGAGCAGCGCCTGCACGGCAGGCGGCTACAGCTACATCAACTTCTTCGACTACCGCTCCGGCGCGCCTGTGAGCACGGCCACCGGCGTGGCCAGCGCACTGCTGGGCAACGCGCTAGCCACCCGACCGACGGTGGTGCGGCTGCCCTCGGGCAAGATCGTCAGCATCACGCGCCTGTTCGATGACACGACGACGGTGCGACAAGTGCCTGTGCCGCCGACCACCGGTGTGACGCGCCGGCTGTCGTGGCGCGAACTGGCCACCGAGCAGTGACGATGCCGGCCAGGGCGCCTGGGCCGTGCCTGCCGCGCGGTGCGCATGTCCCACCCGGGATGCGCGTCGCGCCCGGCACGCGCAGCCCGCGCGCGGTCGCGGTCGCCGCCGCGCTTTTGCTGCATGCGGCGGTGACGCTGGCGCTGGCCTTGAACACGGTCGACCCGGCGCCGTCGGGGGGCGCGCGGGGTATCGCCGCCGCCGCGGCAGAAGGCCCCGCGGTGCTGTGGGTGCGGTGGTACCCGCCTGATGCCGGGCCTGCACCCGCACCCGCACCCGCAGCACTGCCCGCAGCCCTGCCCACTTTGGCAGGCCCGACAACGCCGTCGGCCGATGCGGCCCAGCCGGCCGCGGGCGCAGCCTGGCGCCAGGGCGATCTGGTGCGCGCGGGCGAGCGCCTGCAACTCGACTACCCCGACATCGAGATCCCGATGCCGGGTCTGCATCTGGTGCTCGACCTGCGGCTGGACGCTGCGCGTCAGGTCGTCACCGTCTCCGGCCCGGACCAGGGCCTGCGCGGAGTCGTGCGCCAACACGCAGAACAGGCCCTGCTCGGCGCGGCACTGGCCGACCTGCCCGGGGCCCAGGCGCAGCGCGTGTGCCTGCACATCAGCCTCGATCCGAACGCGGGGACGGTGCAATGGCAAGCGCTGCTGCCGCCGCGGGACCACACCCGGGCGTGCCCGCTGCGTGTGGCTGCGTCGGCCATTGCACATCGCACATCGCACATCGGACACCAGCACCAAGACAGCGGCGAGCCGAAGACCGCTGCGAACGGCAAGCGCACGGGGTGAGCCGCGCCGCCGGCCCGGCCGCCCGCCGTGTTCAGCCGCTGGAGGCAGGACGCGCCGCCGGCCAGGTGGCCAGCAGCAGCCCCGCCATCGCCAGCACGAAGGCGGCCACGTGCGCGCTACCGAAGGCCTCGCCCAGCACCGCCACCCCGACCCCGGCCGCAGCCACCGGCAGCATGACCGTGAACACCCCCGCCTGTGGCGCGGGCACATGGCGCAGGCCCTGCATCCACAGCCACACTGTCACCATGCTGGCAGCGATCGCGTAGAAAACCAGCAGCGTCCAGATGCCGGGCGTGACGCCGCTGAAGTCGAAGCTGAGCGCCTGCCACACCCCGAAAGGCGTCACCAGCGCCAGGCCCCACAGGTTGATGAGCGCGCTGATGCGCCGCGGCGAGACCTGGCCCGTCAGTCGCTTGCCGAT
>JBBSCX010000305.1:0-4889 GCA_038249905.1 Burkholderiales bacterium | reverse complement strand
GAACATCGGGTGTGCGGTGGACAGGTCGGCATCGCGCTCGATCGCCTGGCGCACCGTGCGGTAGGGGCCCCAGGTGACGCGGTGGGTCTCGAAGATCGCGGCCACCTCCGCCATCGTGCGGGCAGCAAACCAGGGCGCGAACAACGGCGCCAGTGCGTCCCGGGCTTCGAAGCGACGGCCTTCGTCGTCCAGGTTCACGCCCAGCTGCGCGCCGAGCGCCGCCACCGCTGCGCCCAGCTCGGTGGCCTTGAGCAGGCAGCGCCATTGCATGTCGGTCAGGCCGACCACCATCGCGCGCTCGCCGTCGCGGGTGGCGAAGTCGCAGCCGAAGGCGCCGTACAGGTGGTTGCCGTAGCGCGGCCGGTCGACGCCGTTGACTTGCACCTCGGCCAGCATGCCCAGGTGGCCCAGCATCGCCAGGCCCACGTCCTTCAGCGCCAATGTGACGAGCTGGCCCTCGCCGTGGCGGTCGCGGTGGCGCAGCGCCGCCAGCAGCGCGGTGCAGATCATCTGTCCGGCAATGGCGTCCCAGGCCGGGAACACGTGGTTGGTGGGCGCCGCGCCGTCAGCAGGTCCGGTCAGCGCCGGCAGGCCCAATTGGGGATTGACGGTGTAGTCGACCTCGGAGCCGCCGTCGCGCCGGCCCAGCAGGTTGACCATGATCAGGTCGGCACGCTGCGCCGCCAGCTTTTCGTAGGCCAGCCAGCCGCGGGCCGGAAAGTTGGTGCTGAACAGCCCCGCGTCGGCGCCCGGTGCGCAGATCATCTGCGTCAGCAGTTCCTGACCTTGCGGCTGACGGATGTCGACCGCGATGGAACGCTTGCCCTTGTTCAGCCCGGCCCAGAACAGCGAGCGGCCCTGCGCCGTCACGGGCCAGCGGCCATGGTCCAGCCCGCCGCCGATGGGGTCGAAGCGGATGACGTCGGCGCCCAGCTGCGCCAGCGTCATGCCGCCCAGCGGCGCGGCCACGAAGGCCGAGCCTTCGACCACACGCAAGCCTTGAAGAATGCCCTTCATCGGCGGCACTTCAGATGACCCTGCGTTCACGAAGACCGGCGATCTCCGCTTCGTCCAGGCCGAGAAGTTCGCGCAGCAACTCGCTGCTGTGTTCGCCGAGCTTGGGGCCCAGCGAGCGGATGCTGCCCGGCGTCTCCGACAGCCGCGGCACCGGCGCCGGCACGATGACCTGCTCGCCGGTGTCGGGCGCGTCCATCGCCACCAGGTTGCGGCGGGCATGGAACTGGCGGTCGCCGAAGATGTCGGCGATGTTGTTCAGCGGGCCGGCCGGGGTGTCGGTGGCGTAACAGCGCGCCAGCACTTCTTCGCGCGTCAAGGCGCCGCACCAGTCGCGCACGATCTCGTTGACGTCATGGCGATGGGCCAGCCGCGTCTTCTGTTCGCCATAGGTCTGCGGCGTGGCCAGTTCAGGCCGCCCCATCGCGCGGGCCAGGCGTTCGAACAGCAGGTCGGTGGCGCAACTGATGGCGACCCACTTGCCGTCCTTGGTCGAGAAGTGGCCGTGTGGGACGGCAAAGTCGTTGTGCGACGAACCGGCGCGTTCGCGCACGATGCCGTACATGCCGTAGGCCGGGGCCAGTTCTTCGGTGCAGCGGAAGACCGACTCGTACAGCGCCGCGTCCACGTACTGTCCTTCGCCCGTCAGGTCGCGGTGGCGCAATGCCATCAGCACGCCCAGGCAGCCGTACAGCCCCGTCATGTAATCGCCCAGCGTGGTTGATCCTGGTGTCATCGGCGTGCCCTTGGGCATGCCGGCCAGGTAGGCCAGGCCGCCCACGGCATGCGCCACGCGGGCAAAACCCGGGCGGTCCTTGTAGGGGCCGGTCTGCCCGTAGCCCGTGACGCGCAACATCACCAGCCTCGGATTGATCGCCTTCAGCACGTCCCAGCCCAGGCCCCACTTTTCGAGCGTGCCGGTGCGGAAGTTCTCGCACACCACGTCGGTTTTCGCGACCAGGCCCTTGAAGATCTCGGCGCCCTCCTTCTGGCGCAGGTCCAGCGTCAGCGATCGCTTGTTGCGTCCCTCGCTGAGCCAGGTCAGCGTATCGCCGCGCTGCGACGGTGTGCCGAACTTGCGCAGCGCGTCGCCGCCATCGGGGTGCTCGACCTTCAGCACATCGGCGCCGAACTCGCCGAGCACCGTGGCACAGAAGGGCGCGGCGATGACGGTCGCCATGTCGATGACACGGATGCCGGCCAGCGGCAAAGGGGTGGTGTCGGCTTGCATGGTGCTGCGCTCCCTCAGATCGTCTTTTGCTGGCGCAGCCGCTGCAACTCGTCGGCGTGCAGACCGAGCAGGCCCTGCAGCACGTCGGTGGTGGCGTTGCCCAGCGTCGGCCCGAGGTGCCTGATGCGCCCCGGCGTGGCCGACAGGGTCGGCACCACACCGGGCACGACCAGCTCGCCGAGTTCGCCGTCCTGCACATGCGCCAGGTTGCCGCGGGCCTGGAAATGTTCGTCGGCAAAGATGTCGGCGATCGAGTTCACCTTGCCGGCCGGCACTTCTTCGGCCAGGCACTTTTCCAGCACCGCGGACCGGTCTTGGGACGCCACCCATTCGCTGACGAGGCGGTTGACCTCGTCGCGCGCCGCCAGCCGCTTGCGCTGGGGGCCATACATCTCGGCCGAGGCCAGTTCCGGCCGGCCCATGGCGACCGCCAGGCGCTCGAACATCTTGTCGGTGGTGCAGGCGATGGCGATCCACTTGTCATTGCTGGTGCGGAAGTGGCCGTGCGGACAGGCGACGAAGCTGCCCGAGCCTTCGCGTTCGCGCACCTTGCCATGCAGGCCATAGACCGCGGCCAATTCTTCGAGCACGCGGAACACAGCTTCGTAAATGCCGACGTCGACAATCTGACCGCGGCCGGTGGCCTCGGCATGGCGCAGCGCCACCAGCACGCCGATGGCGCCGAACAGGCTGGCGATGTAGTCACCCAGGGGCACGGTGCCCGGCAGCACCGGTGTCTCGCCCGGGAAGCCGGCCAGGTAGTTGAGCCCGGCGAAGGCCTGCGCAATGTGCGCGAAGCCGTGCCGCCGACGGTACGGACCGGTCTGGCCATAACCCGTCACGCGCAGCATCACCAGTTTCGGGTTGGCCTCGCGCAGCGCCTCCCAGGTCAGGCCCCAGCTTTCCATCGTGCCGGGGCGGAAGTTCTCGACCAGCACGTCGGACTTGGCGATCAGCTTCAGGAACAATTGCACGCCTTCGGGCTGCAGCAGATCGATCGTCACCGAACGCTTGTTGCGGCTTTCGCTGAGCCACGCCAGCGTCGCGTCGGGGCGCTCTGTGGCGGTGCCGAAACGGCGCATCGGATCACCGCCGACCGGGTGTTCCACCTTGATCACGTCGGCGCCGAACTCGCCCATGACGGCAGCGGCGTACGGGCCGGCGAGAAAGTTGCCGACGTCGATCACACGCACGCCGGACAGCGGCTGCGGCAGAGGCTGCGCCAAAGGCGTGGCGGTCGAGCTTGTGGTGTCGGTCACGGGGTGCGGGCCAGACGGCATGGAATGCCGCCAAGTCGTCGGATGGGGTGGCGCGCAGGTTAGATTTGCGCCCGACGCAATGGCCCGGGGGGATTCCCGCGCCTTGTTTCAGACTTTCTGAAGGAAGCATAGGAATCGCTGATGGATGAGGACTTTCAGGCCTGGATCGGCCGTACCGAGACGACCACCGACCCGCTGTCCTGCGTCCAGGCGCAATCGGCGCAGGCGATGCTCGACGACAAGGGCCCGGCGCTGGCAGATGGCGACGCACTGCCGCCGCTGTGGCACTGGTTTCACTTTCTGCCGCGCATGCCGCAGGCCGGGCTCGACGACGACGGCCACCCGCGGCGCGGCGGCTTCCTGCCGCCCATTCCGTACCCGCGGCGCATGTTCGCCGGGGCCAGGCTGCAATGGCACCGGCCGCTGGTCATCGGCACGCCGGCGCAGCGCGAGGCACGCATCGGCAACGTCAAGATGAAGTCCGGCAAGAGCGGCTCGCTGGCTTTCGTGACGGTCGCCATCCGCTTCTTGCAGGACGGCATGCTGTGCATCGAGGAAGAGCAGGACATCGTCTACCGTGAACCCGGCGGCCGCGTCAGCGCGCCCGTGGCCGCGGCCTTGCCGCCGGTGCCCGCGGGCAGCTGGACACGCACATTGCAGCCCGACAGCCGCCTGCTGTTCCGCTTCTCGGCGCTGACCTTCAACGCCCACCGCATCCACTACGACCGCGGCTATGCGTCAGAAGTCGAAGGCTATCCGGGCCTGGTGGTGCACGGCCCGCTGACTGCCGTGCTGCTGGCACAGCTGGTGGCGCACCACACCCCGCGCCCGATGCGCGCCTTCAGCTTTCGCGGCGTGGCGCCGCTGTTCGACACCGGGCCGGTGCGCCTGATCGGCACGCCGAACATCGACAACGGCGACGACATCGATAACGACAAGCGCAGCGAAGGCAACAGCAGCAACAGCAACGAGGTCGCGCTGCAGGCCCAGGGGCCGGACGGCGCGACGGCGCTGCTGGCCACCGCGACGCTGGCTTGAGCCGGCCCGCGGGCCTTCAGGCGTCCGCGGCTGCCACCGCTTCCCAGCTTCCGCCGCAGCGGTAGCGCCAGACGCCGGCATCGTCGGCCAGCCGGAACAGGTGCAGCCAGCCGTTGTCCAGCAGGTGTCGCACGGTCTCGCTCTTTTGCACGATGGCGTCGATCGGTTCTTGCGGTGCCTGGATGAAAACGCTCAAGCGCAGCGGCGTGTGGCGGAAGTTCTCGCCGTCGTGCAGCGACTGCATCGGCAGCCCGATGCGCAGGTCGCCGCCGTTGCCTTCGAACACGCCGATGTTGCCGCCCACGACGTTGTGCAGCACCTTGTTGCCGCTGCCATAGCGCTTGTTG
>JBBSCX010000304.1:0-4897 GCA_038249905.1 Burkholderiales bacterium | reverse complement strand
GGTGGGCGGGTCGGCCGAGGGGTCGGCCGGGGGGTCGGCCGGGGGGTCGACGGAGGGGTCGACGGAGGGGTCGACAAACGCCGCCGGCGGCGCCAAGGCGCTTGCAGCTTCGGCCATGGCGCGCGGTGCGCTCACTTCGCGAACAACTGCGATCGGTCGCGGAAGGCCTTGAACTCCAGCGCGTTGCCGGCCGGGTCGCGAAAGAACATCGTCGCCTGCTCGCCCACCTGGCCGGCAAAACGCACGCAGGGCTCGATGACGAACTGCATGCCGCCGCTGCGCAGCCGCGCGGCCAGTGCGTGGAAGTCGTCCCAGTCGAGCACGGCGCCGAAGTGCGGCACCGGCACATGGTGGCCATCGACGGCGTTGTGGTGGTCGCCGCGGCCCGGGGCGGCGGCGGGCTGCGGTCGCGGCGGCGCGAGATGGGCCACGATCTGGTGGCCGAAGAAGTCGAAGTCGATCCACTCGGCGCTGCTGCGGCCTTCCGGGCAGCCCAGCAGGCCGCCGTAGAAGGCGCGTGCGGCCGCCAGATCGTCGACCGGAAAGGCCAGGTGGAACGGCGGCAGGGCGGGGATGGTGGACATGGCGTTCATGGCGGTCATGGCGGTCACTGCGGCGGCCTCTGGAACAGGCGGTACCCAAGCGAAGAAGCGCGGATTGTCGCCCGCGCCTGCCCGCCTGCGACACCCGCCTACGACACCCGCCTTCGACACCGATCCGCGACGCCGATCCGCGATACCGGCGGAAGATGACAGCACATCGTCGACACCATGACCGTTTCGTGTCAGTGCAGATGGTTCGTACTTTTCCGCACCTGGTCACCGAATCTTCATCGTTGCCGACCATCCTCCGGCCAACGCACCGTCCATCCCGGCGGTGGCGTGTACATCCCCGAGGAGCCCCATGAACGAACCCACCGATCTGTCACGACGCGGCTTGCTGATGGGCAGCGGCGCCGCCATCGCCACCGCCTTTTCTGGTCCCGTGGCCGCCTACGCCAACCGCGTCAACGACGCCTACCTCAGCGGCTGCGCGCCGGCCAATGCCTCGGCCGTGGTGCCCAGCCCCTACGGCCCGACGGCACCGGTCAACGACCTGGCCACGGGCCTGCCGCTGATCGAACTGCCAGCCGGCTTCACCTACAAGAGCTACGGCTGGCGCGGCGACACCATGAGCGACGGCCTGATCACGCCGGGAGCGCACGACGGCATGGGCATCGTGCAGGAACGCCGCATCGGTCGCAGCACCGAGATCGTGCTGGTGCGCAACCACGAGCTGTCTACCAGCAGCAACCCGGCCAACATCATCGGCGCCAGCCGTGCGAATGTGGCCAAGTACGACACCGGCATCACCGGCACCAGCTACCAGACCGGTGGCAACACCAACCTGGTGTTCCGCGACGGCAACTGGGTGCGCAGCTTTGCCACCTTCGGCGGCCTCAACCGGCCCTGCGCCGGCGGCTCCACGCTGTGGGGCAGCTGGTTGAGCAACGAGGAGAGAGGCTCCAACGACGTCAGCAGCACCAGCAAGAAGCACGGCTACATCTTCGAGATCCCGGCCGACACCAGCCTCAACGCTGCCAATACCCAGCCCCTCGTGGACATGGGCCGCATGGCGCACGAGGCCAGCGCCATCGACCCCAAGACCGGCTACTGGTATCTGACGGAAGACGCCGGCAACGCCAATACGCTGTACCGCTTCCTGCCCAACAACATCCAGGGCGGCCTGGGTTCGCTGCACGCCGGTGGCCGGATGCAGGGCCTGGCAGTGCGGGGCCAGCCGGGCACCGACCTGCGCTTCCCGACGCTGTGCCAGGAATTCCAGTGCGAATGGGTGGACGTCGCCGACCCTGACGCCGACCGCGCCAGCATCACCACCACGGTCAGCACCGTCACCGCCAGCGGCCCGTTCCGCGGTGCCTATGCCAACGGGGCGGCGATCTTCGGTGCCAACGAAGGCTGCTGGGTCGCCAACGGCGTCGTCTTCTTCACCGACAAGGCCACTGGCACGGTGCCCGTCGCGCGTGCCGGCGTGATCTGGGCCCTGCACCTGCAGACCCTGACGCTGAAAGCCATCTTCGTCAGCCGCGACCGCGTGGTCGGCAACTCGCCCGACAACTGCTGCGTCAGCCCGCGCGGCGGCCTGCTGTTCTGCGAGGACGGCGGCAACAGCACCCCCACCAGCGCACCGATCGTGGCGCAGGAACTGAAGGCGCTGACTGCGGCCGGCGCGTCCTACACCTTCGCACGCCACAACTACAACTTCACGCGCGCCGAACTCGACGCCGCGGGCAAGCCCAACGCACCGTCGGGCAACAACCGCAACACCGAATGGTGCGGGGCCATGTTCAGCAGTGACGGTCGCTACCTGTTCGTCAACCTGCAATCCCCGGGCATCACGCTGGCCATCACCGGCCCGTGGACCAAGGGCAACCTGTGACCACCTCGGCACGACAAGGAACACACACCATGAACAAGCATCTTCTGGCCCTCGCGGCCGCGGCCGCATTGCTGTCCACCCTGCCCGCCCACGCGGCAAACTTCGTCGGCGTCACGACCGGCGGCCCGGTCATCGTCGAGGACTACAGCGCCGACGGCCTGATCTCCTTCGACATCGACTTCCTGGCCGTGACCTCGGCCACGCTGAGCTACCGCATCGGCGCCGCAGACCTGGGCGGCATGGGCGTGAGCTTCAACGCCGTCCTGCGCAACTTCACCGACAGCGGGCTGAATGGCTACACCTTCAGCCTGAGCACCGGCTTGTTCGACGAGATCGGCACCGTCACGCGGCAGTTCGGCGGCGCCAGCACGATCAGTTTCAACGGCGCCGACGCCAGCGTGGCCTTCATGCCGCCGGAGTTTCTGGACGTCGAGATCGGCGACCCGCTGGCCGTGGGCGGCAACAAGATCGACTGGCGCATCTCGGGCCTGGCGCTGGGCGACCGCGTCAACCTGACGGTATCCGCCGTGCCCGAACCCGGCACCTGGGCGCTGATGCTGGGCGGCATGGGCATGGTGGGCTGGCTCGCAAGCCGGCGCCGCCGCCAGGACTGAGCGCCGGCGACGGCGGGCAGACCGGGCCTCAGCGCCCGGGCTTGGGCTCTGGCGCGTAGACGCTGGGCGCGGTGATGACCGCGTCCAGCGACAGTCTGCGACCGGCGCGGTGGTCGGCGATGCACTGCAGCACCAATGGGCTCCGGTGCCGCGCCTGCGTGGCCTGCACTTCGTCGAACGTCATCCACAAGGTCTGCACGATGCCTTCGTCCAGTGCCCGGCCCGGCAACACATCACCCACCGTGCCGGTGTAGGCAATGCGCAGGTAGGTCACATCCTCGCCGCGCGCGGGCCGCGTGAAGCGCGACAGGTACACGCCCAGCAGGGCCTGCGGGGCGAAGCTGCGTGCGGTCTCTTCCAGCACCTCGCGCACGACAGCCTGCTCGGGCGATTCCGCCGGCTCCAGGTGGCCGGCGGGATTGTTCAGGCACAGGCCTTCGGGCGTGTGCTCTTCCACCAGCAGGTAGCGGCCGTCGATCTCGATGACGGCCGCGACGGTGACGCTGGGCGCCCAGCGTGGGGTGCGCGCGGATGGCGTGACGTCAGACATCGGGTCATGCTAGCGGCCAGACGCCCTTGGCGTTGCAAGCCCCGGGGCGCTTCGCTGCTGTAACTTGTGTTAGCTTCGCGCGCCCCGCGCTGGCCGGCTGCTGTCCTGGACAGCAGGCCTGCCTGCACCACTCCAGGCTGCGAGCCCCTGCCCGCAGCGACACGACCCCCGACAGAGGAGGCTATCCATGCTCATCGGCGTTCCGCTCGAGACCGCGCCGGGCGAGACCCGCGTCGCCGTCACCCCCGAGACGGCGAAGAAACTCAAGGCCCAGGGCCATGAAGTCCACGTGCAATCCGGCGCGGGTGTGGCCGCCAGCGCCACCGACGAGGCCTATGCCGCCGTCGGCGCGCACATCACCGACCGCGCGGGTGCCTTTGCCGCCGAACTGGTGCTGAAGGTGCGCAGCCCCGACGCCGACGAACTGGCGCTGATGAAGCCCGGCACCCACCTGGTGGGCATGCTCAACCCCTTCGACCGCGACAACCTGGGCCGCCTTGCCGCCGCCGGCATCACCAGCTTCGCGCTCGAGGCCGCACCGCGCACGACGCGCGCGCAGAGCATGGACGTGCTGTCCAGCCAGGCCAACATCGCCGGCTACAAGGCCGTGATGCTGGCCGCCGACAAGTACCAGCGCCTGTTCCCGATGCTGATGACGGCCGCCGGCACCATCAAGGCCGCGCGCATCGTCATCCTGGGCGTGGGCGTGGCGGGGCTGCAGGCGATTGCCACCGCCAAGCGCCTGGGCGCCGTGATCGAGGCCAGCGACGTGCGGCCGGCGGTGAAAGAACAGGTCGAAAGCCTGGGCGCCAAGTTCATCGACGTGCCTTACCTGACCGACGAAGAACGTGAAGCCGCGGTCGGCGTGGGCGGCTACGCCAAGCCGATGCCGCCAAGCTGGATGGAGCGGCAGAAGGTGGAAGTGGCCAAAAAGGTGGCCGCGGCCGACATCGTCATCAGCACGGCGCTGATTCCGGGCCGCGCCGCGCCGGTGCTGATCACCGAAGACATGGTCAGGAGCATGAAGCCAGGCTCGGTGATCGTCGACATGGCCGCCCCGGCCGGCGGCAACTGCCCGCTGACGGAAGCCGGCAAGACCGTCGTCAAGCATGGCGTGACCCTCATCGGCGAGACCAACATCCCCGCCCTGGTGGCCGCCGATTCGTCCAGTCTGTATGCCCGCAACGTGCTCGATTTCCTGAAGCTGATCTTGCCCAAGGACATGCCGAAGGACGGCGGCGTGGCGGTGCCGATGGACGACGACATCGTCGTGGCCTGCCTGATGACGCAGGCC
>JBBSCX010000303.1:0-4925 GCA_038249905.1 Burkholderiales bacterium | reverse complement strand
GCCGCTGGGCGCCGGCCTGTCGGGCCGGCCCGTGCACAGCGTGCTGGACGAGGCGCTGGCGCCGGTGGACCGCGAGGTGCTGCAGCGCGAGATGGCCTACGACGCGCAACTGCGGGGCCGCGGCGCAACGCCGGGCAGCCGCGCGGCCGTGCCGGCCAACTGATGACCCGAACCTCCATTGCGAACTGACACTGCAAACTTGAGTTACGAAGTCAAGTAACGAACTCAAGTTGCAAACTCAAATTACGAACTCAGGTTGCGAACTGAAATCCCGAACTGAAGTCCCGAACTGAAGTCCCGAACTGACCAGGCCGCGTTTCCTTTTCGAGCTTCTTTCGTTCCCGTTTCTCCCATCACGTCCACCCTTCACCCCACCGCTCCGGAGCCCACCGCCATGAACACCTTCGACACCGCCGTCAAGTTCCTGCAGGACTGCGGGCCCTTCCTGTACCCCAGCCTGTTCATGATGTCGCTGGGCCTGGCCATCGCCATCGAACGGTCGATCTTCCTGTCGCGCACCCGCACCGAGAACCGCAAGCTGTGGGAACAGATGCTGCCGATGCTGCAGGGCGGCCGCTTCAAGGAAGTGCAGGGCGTCGCCGCGGCCACCGACGTGGCCATCGGCAAGATCGTCGGCAACGGCCTGCAGCGCATGGCCAGTGCGCGCCGGCGCGAAGACATCGACGCGGCGATGGAAGAAGGGATGATGGAAATCGTGCCGCGGCTGGAGAAGCGCACGCATTACATCGCCACCTTCGCCAACGTCATCACCCTCGTCGGCCTGCTGGGCACCATCGTCGGCCTGATCAAGGGCTTTACCGCGGTGGCCACGGTCAACCCGGCGCAGAAGGCCGAGATGCTGTCGGCCAGCATCTCGATCGCGATGAACAACACCGCCTTCGCGCTGATGGTGGCCATCCCCTTCCTGCTCATCCACGCCTTTTTGCAGTCGCGCGCCGGCGAGATCGTCGACAGCCTGGAGGCGGCCAAGATCACCTTCCTGAACCTGGTGCAACGCCTGGCGGCCGAGCAGCAGTCCGCCACCACGCCCGCCGCACGCTGAACCCGGCCCCCCGCAGCAGGAGCCGCCATGCGCATGCGCCGTCTGAAGAAGAAACCGGCCGAACTGGAGATCATTGCCTTCATCAACCTGATCGTCGTGCTGGTGCCCTTTTTGCTCTCGGTGGCGGTGTTCTCGCGCCTGGCCGTGATCGACATCGAACTGCCGGCACCGACGCTTGAAGCGCTGGCGCAATTGCCGCCGGGCCAGTTGCAGTTGGAGGTGGTGATACGCCGCGATGCCTTCGAGGTCGGCGACCGGTTGGGCGGGCTGATCCAGCGCATCGACAGGCCGGCGGCACCCACGGCCGCCACGGCCGCCACGGACGCCGCATCCACCACAGCGGGCCCGACCGGCGCTGCCAGCCCGGTGCGGGACAGCGAAGCGCTGGCCGCACTGAGCGCCCTGCTGCTGCAGATCAAGACCCGCTACCCCACCCACCAGGAGGCCACCGTGCTGGCCGAGACCGACACACCGTACGACACGCTGGTGCAGGTGATGGACACGCTGCGCGCCACCACCACGGCGCAGGGCGCGCAGCCGGTGCAGACCGAACTTTTCCCGCGCCTGTCGATCGGCGACGCGCCATTGCGCAGCCGCAACGCGGCGGCGGCCGCACCGCCTTCCTTACCCACATCCACACCGACCTTCGCGCCGCCATCCGCGCCGCCATCCGCACCCACGGCGGCACGCATGGCCGCGGCCAAGGCAGGTGGCGCATGAAGCTGAGTGCACTGCAACGCCGCGCCCACCGCAGGGCCCGCAAGGACGCGGGCATGGACATGAACCTGGTGGCGCTGATCGACGTCTTCACCATCCTGCTGTTCTTCCTGCTGTCCTCGGCGGGCAGCGACGAAGCCCTGAGCACACCCGACCATATGCAACTGCCCATGGCCCATGCCGAGAAGGCGCCGCAGCCGTCGCTGGTGCTGGCCATCGACGCCACCGACATCACCGTCGATGGGCGCCGTGTGGCCGGCGTGGCGGAGGTGCTGGCCAGCCCCGACGCGCTGATCGCACCGCTGCAGGCCGCGCTGGCGCAGATCGCGGCGGCGACGCCCTTGTCCCCGGACGCCGAGCGCGCGACCGGGGCGCCCGCCGCCCAGACCCGGGCCGTCACCATCATGGGCGACCAGGACATCCCCTACGCGCTGCTGCGCAAGGTGATGGCGACCTGCGCCCAGGCGCAATTCGGCGACGTGTCGTTTGCCGTGCGCCGGAAGTCGATGTCATGAGCGCGGCCGTGATGCACCCTGCCAGTGCGGCGGCGGCGACCCACCGCGCCCATGACGACGCCGGACGCTTTCGGCTGCCCGACCTCAGCGACCGCCGCGCACCGCCGGTGCCGATGTTCTTCATCGCCAGCCTGGGCCTGAGTGCGGCCGTCGACCACCGCACGCCCACCCTGCCCTGGAGCGCGGCCGCCGCCGACGAGCGGGGCTTTGCACGCATCCGCCAACGCGTGCTGGCGGCGGCGCTGCTGCTGGGACTGGCGCTGCCCTTCCTGCCGCAGCCGGCACCTGTCACGGCGCCGCCGGCCGCGATGCTGCCGATGCCGACAGCGCGGCTGCTCTTGCCCAACCCGTTGCCCACCCCGTTGCCTGCCCCGTTGCCTGCCCCGTTGCCTGCCCCGTTGCCTGCGCCGTTGCCCAGCCCGCCGGTCGTGGCCGCAGCCCCGGTGCGCCCTGCCGAACCCGCGCCCGCGCCGCCCCCGCCGCCATCCCCGGCTGCAGCGCCACGTGCCGAGGTGCCCCAGCGCACGCCCGCCCCCGCCGCCACACCTGCGCGCAACCCGGTGGCGGGCCAGCCGCCGGGCGAGGCGCTGGCCGCGGCGCGGCGCACCGCATCGGGCGTGGGCTTGCTGGCAGTGAAGGACGAACTGGCGCAGCTGAGCGGTGCGCCGATGGCCGCGCAGTTCAGGCAGGACATCAAGCCGGGGGCGGGCGTCGGCACCGGCGCGGGTGTGGGTGTCGGCGCCGGCACCGAAGCCGGCTCGCCGGCGCGCGCGCTGATCACGGCCGCGACCGGTGCCGGCCGGGGCAGCGGCGGCATCAACACGGCCGCCTTCAGCCGCGACACGGGCGGCGGCGGCTTGGCTGGCCGCGCCACGACGCTGGTCGAAGGTGTGGCCGGCGGCGGTGGCGGCGGCGGGCCCGGCGGAGGCGGCACGGCCCGGTCCGGCCAGGGCACGGCAACAGGAGCCGGCATGGGCGGCAGCGTGCAACGCGGCGCCAGCGGCAAGGCCAGCCGGTCGATCGAGGACATCAAGCTCGTCTTCGAACGCCACAAGGGCGCCATCTACGCCATCTACAACCGCGCCCTGCGCGACGACCCGACATTGCAGGGCAAGGTGGTGCTGGAGTTGAGCATCAACCCCGCCGGCGCCGTGACCGCACTGCGCCTCATCAGCAGTGAATTGCAGGCGCCCGAACTCGAGGCCCGGTTGCTGGCCCGCATCCGCCAATTCGACTTCGGCGCGCGCGACGTGGACACGATGGTGGTGAGCTGGCCGGTGGACTTCCTGCCTGGGTGATCGCCAAGATGAATTCCCGACTGAGTTCCCGACTGAGTTCCCGACTGATTGCCCAGTCAGGGGCCCGGTTTTAGGCCGGCCTCTACCGCGCCCTCAGCGCACGCGCTCAGCGTCCGCCAGGGCCGCCACCGCACTCGCCGCCGCCTTCGCCGCCATCTGCTCGCGCAGCTTCTTCAGCCGCTCGCGCGGGTCGCCGCGGTCCTTGACCTCGTCGAGCTTCATCTCGGCGATGAAACGGCTGGGCAGCGCCTGCACCGTCTCGCGGCCGCGCTTGCGGCGGCGCAGGGTGCTGACGAGCAGGCTCAGCCGCGCGCGCGTGATGCCCACGTACATCAGCCGGCGTTCTTCTTCCAGGCGCTCGGGCGTCATCGGCTCGGCGTTCTCGGCCCCGCTCTGAAACGGCAGGATGCCTTCGTTGATTCCCGCCAGCACCACATGCGGCCACTCCAGGCCCTTGGCGGCATGCAAGGTGGACAGAGTCACCACGTCCTGCTCGGCATCGCGATCGGCCAGGCTGATGATGACGGCGATGGTCTGCGCCACCTGCAATGCGGTCTGGCGTTCGCTCTCGAAGGTGCCGCCGCTGTCCTGGCTGATCTCGCCGCCGCAACGCTTGGCGATCCAGTCGACAAAGTCCAGCACATTGCCCCAGCGTGCCGCGGCCAGCTTCTCGCTGTCCTCACCATCGAACAGGTGCTGTTCGTACTGGATGTCCTTCAGCCAGCCCAGCAGCAGCGCACGGGCGTCCTCGCTGCCCGTGGTGCGGCGGGCGCTTTCCTGCAGCGCGTTGACCTCGCGGCCGAAGTCGTGCAAGGCCTCGATCGCCTTGCCCTTCAGCACGGTGGCCAGGGTCGGCGAGAACAGGGCCTCGAACAGGCTCGTCTTCCACTTCGACGCAAACTCGCCCAGCGTGCCCAGCGTGGTGTGGCCGATGCCGCGCTTGGGCGTGGTGACGGCGCGCAGGAAGGCGGGGTCGTCGTCGGGGTTGACCAGGAGGCGCAGCCAGGCGCACAGGTCCTTGATCTCGACGCGGTCGAAGTAGCTCTGCCCGCCGCTCACTTTGTACGGCAGCTGGGCAGCGCGCAGTTTCTGCTCCAGCACCCGCGACTGGTGGTTGGCGCGGTACAGCACCGCGAAGTCGCTCAGCTTCAAGCGCGGGTCCAGCGCGCGCAGGGCCTGGATGCGGGCCACGGCGCGTTCGGCCTCGTGTTCTTCGCCGTCGCATTCCAGCACGCGCACCGGCTCGCCGTCGCCCAGGTCGCTCCACAATTTCTTGGCGAAGATCTTCGGGTTCTTCGCGATCACCGCGTTGGCGGCGTTCAGGATGTGGGT
>JBBSCX010000302.1:0-4932 GCA_038249905.1 Burkholderiales bacterium | reverse complement strand
TGATGTTGCCGGTGTTGGGCGGGATCTCGGGCTGCACCAGGACGATGTGGAACATGGTGCTGCGCCCGCTCACTGACTCGCTTATCGACTCGCTCATTGACTCGCTCATTCAGCCGCTCACTCAGCCGCTCACTCAGCCGCTCACGACCCCGCTCAGGCCGGCGCCGGCGTGCGCGCCAGCACCCACACTTCCCCCGCGGCCGCGCCACTGGCCAGCAGCACGGCGGCGCCCTCTCGCAGCGTCGCGCCGGTGGTCATCACATCGTCCACCAGGACCACGCGCCGGCCCTGCCAGCTTGATCGCTGCTGGCTGTCGGCGACGAAGGCCGCACGCAGATTGCGCTGGCGCTCGGCGCGTGTCAGTCCGGCCTGGGCAGGTGTGTCGATGAGGCGCCGCAGGCCGTCGGCGCAGGTCGGCACACCGGTCTCGGCGCTCAGGTGCCGGGCCAGTTCCCGCGCCTGGTTGTAGCCGCGCTGGCGCAGGCGGGCGTCCGACAGCGGCACGGGCAGCAGCAGGGCAGGCGCGGGATCGGGTGCAAAGGGAGGGCAGGGCGGCCCGGCGCGTTCGACCGCGCGCGCCAGCAGGGCCGCCAGCGGTGCGGCCAGGTCCACCTGCTGGCCGAACTTGAAGCCGGTGATCAAGCGGTCCCAGGGGAAGGCGTAATCGACGGCGCAGACGGTGCGCTCGAACGGCGGCGGTTGGCCCAGGCAATCACCGCAGCTGGGGGCTTTCGCGCCCAGGCGCAGACCGCAGCGTCCGCAGCGCGGGGCCGGCGCTGCGAAACGCGCCAGGCAGTCGGGGCACAACCGACCACCCCAGCGCCGGCAGACCTCGCACAGGCTGGGTGCGTGACGGCGCAAGCTTCGGCCGGTGCGGCGCAGGGCGGCGGCAAGTCCGGCATCGGGCATGGGCTCAATATACTGCCCGTGATGCCCCAAGACGCGACCCCGCGCAGCACACCGCGGCCGGTGGATGCAGGCGCGCTGGCGCGCATCCGACAGCGGCTGGCACGCGCGCCGCAGGCGCCGTGGCTGCATGCCGAGGTGGCCCGGCGCATGGCCGAGCGACTGGCCGTCGTGCGCCTGCAGCCCGGCGCCGTGCTGGACTGGCAGGCGCAACTGGGCGCCAGCCGCACCCTGCTGCAGCGCGCCTACCCCCGCGCCCGCGTCATGGCGGTAGAGACGGGTGCCCCGCCTGCAGGCGGGGCCGGCACATCACCCTGGTGGTCGCCAAGACGCTGGACCGCCCCAGCGCCCGCGCTGGAGGCTGCTGCGGTGCCGGCCGGTCAGGCCCAGCTGCTGTGGAGCAACATGGCCCTGCACGGCGAGGCCGACCCGCAGGCCTTGATGCGGCGCTGGCAGCAGGTGCTGGCGGTGGACGGCTTTCTGATGTTCTCGACGCTGGGCCCGGGCACGCTGCAGGGCTTGCGCCGCCTGTACCGCCAGGCGGGCTGGCCGCCGCCGTACGCGCCCTTCGTGGACATGCACGACCTGGGCGACATGCTGGTCGAGGCGGGTTTTGCCGATCCGGTGATGGACCAAGAGACCGTGACACTGACCTGGGCCGACCCCGCCGCCTTGCTGGCCGAGTTGCGCAGCCTGGGCGGCAATGCCGACCCAGCGCGTGTGGCCGGCCTGCGCACGCCACGCTGGCGCGCGCTGCTGCTGCAGCGCCTGGCGGCGCCACGCGCCGATGGCGGGCTGCGTGGTGCCGAAGGCCGACTGGCGCTGGACTTCGAGCTCGTTTACGGGCACGCCTTCAAGGCCGCGCCCAGGCTGCGCGTGCAGGGCACCACCCGCGTCGATGTCGATGAACTGCGCGCGATGGCCCGCCGCCCCCGCCCCGGCGCATGAGGCGTCCGCCCACGCCGCAAGGACGTGCGCACCGGGGTCTGCGATGCGACGGGTGCGCTAGACTTTGCGGTTGAGGTTCGCGAAAAAGTCGGGACGAAGGCGAGACAAAGTCGGGACAAAGCTGGAACGAAGTGAAGGCCGAAATGTCGACCGGTCCCGTGTGCTCGCCTTCGGAACGACGCCCACAGTTTCTCGACGGGTGAACACTGACGGGTGAACACTGACGGGCGAACGCCAGCGGCTGAACCGCGAACGACGCGTTGTTCCGGGCCGCAATATCGTTGACCGCTTATAGAATGCGGGTTGTTGCCTATCCCTGGCGCGTCCCCTTGCCACCTTGCCCATGACCGCAGCTCTTGCACATCCCCGCTGGGCCTCCGCGTCCGGGGACAGCACGACATCCTGGCGTTTCGGCCATGAGGTGCTGCTCAGTGGCCCACAAGGCGATCGTGCGGTATTGCAATGGCTGTTGAAGCGCAACTGCTCGATCACGCCCCGCCAGCTGGGCTGGGTCTATCTGTCGCTGTGCGTGGTCTCGCTGGCGATCGCCGCGGTCTTCTTCTGGCACGGGGCGCCGCTGGTGCTGGCCTTTGCCGGGCTGGAGCTCAGCGTGGTGGGTGTGGCGCTGCTGGTGTTCGCCCGCCATGCGGGCGACCGCGAGATGCTGACGCTGGACGGCCCTTCGCTGCAGGTGGAACAGCGCGTGGGACCGCGCGTGGCGCGCAATGACTTCGCCGCCGACTGGTTGTCCGTCGAGCCTGCTGCCGGGCAGGGCTCGCTGGTCGAACTCAGTGCGCAGGGCCGCACCGTGCGCGTGGGCCGCTTTCTGCGCCCCGAACTGCGCGGCGACTTTGCCCGCGAACTGCGTCTGGCCCTGCGCCGCGCCCGCACCCGCGCCTGAAACGCCCGCCCAGCCCCGGCCGGCCCATATAGCCCGTACACGAATCGAGCCAACCTAGTGATGACGATGAAGCACCTGAGCAACTTGGGCCGGCTGGCGCAGCGTGCTGCAGCCCTGAGCCCGGCCCTGGGTCTGGGCGCAGCCGCGCTGCTGTCCAGCACCGTGGCGCACGCCGTGAACGACCTGCCCGGCGGGCCGGCCGTGAACCAGATCGACCTGCACCCGGCGGTCACCAAGATCGCCGAGCAGCAGCAGTGGTTGCACTATTTCACGATGATCGTCTGCCTCGTGATCTTCGTCGCCGTGTTCGGCGTCATGTTCTATTCGATCCTGAAGCACCGCAAGTCGGTCGGCCACAAGGCGGCCAACTTCCACGAGAGCGTGACGGTCGAGATCGCCTGGACCATCATCCCTTTCATCATCGTCGTGGCTTTGGGCGCCATGGCCACGCGCACGGTGGTCGCGATGAAGGACACCTCCAACGCCGACCTCACCATCAAGGCCACCGGCTACCAGTGGAAGTGGGGCTACGACTACCTCAACGGCGAAGGCGAGGGCATCGGCTTCCTGTCCACGCTGGACAACGCCCACCGCGTGATGTCCGACAGCGGCAAGCCCGAGGGGGACAACTACCTGCTCAAGGTCGACAACCCGCTGGTGGTGCCGGTGGACACCAAGGTGCGCATCATCACCACGGCCAACGACGTCATCCACGCCTGGATGGTGCCCAGCCTGGGTGTGAAACAGGACGCCATTCCCGGTTTTGTGCGCGACACCTGGTTCCGCGCCGAACAGACGGGCGATTTCTACGGCCAGTGCGCCGAGTTGTGCGGCAAGGAACACGCCTACATGCCCATCCACGTCAAGGTGGTGAGCAAGACCGAATACACGGCGTGGGTGGATGCAAAGAAGAAGGAAATGGCCGCTGCCGCCGATGATCCGACCAAGGTCTGGGAACTGGCCGATCTGACGGCGCGGGGCGAGAGGGTCTATGCCGCCAACTGCGTGGCCTGTCACCAGACCAGCGGCAAGGGTGCCGGCTCGATCAAGTCCCTGGATGGCAGCGCGCTGGTGCTGGGCGACCCCGCAGCGCAGATCAACATCCTTCTCAACGGTGCGGCCAATGGCGCGATGCCGGCCTGGAAGCAGTTGTCCGACACCGAGATCGCGGCCGTCATCACCTACACGAAGAACCACTGGTCGAACCAGACGGGTACCGTCGTGCAGCCTTCCGCGATCGCCGCGGCCCGCCCGTGAGCGCGGCCCTGAACACAGCAGTCTGAGGACAACCCACCCATGAGCGCAGTTCTGGATCCCCAAGGCCACGCGGCCGGGCATGCCGACGACCACAGTCACGGCCACCCGTACGGCTGGCGGCGCTGGCTGTACGCCACCAACCACAAGGACATCGGCACGATGTACCTGCTTTTCAGCTTCGCCATGCTGATGGTGGGCGGCGTGCTGGCGCTGGGCATCCGTGCCGAGTTGTTCCAGCCCGGCCTGCAGTTCGTCAACCCGCAGCTGTTCAACCAGCTGACGACGATGCACGGCCTGATCATGGTCTTCGGCGCCATCATGCCGGCCTTCGTCGGCTTCGCGAACTGGATGATCCCGCTGCAGATCGGTGCCGCGGACATGGCCTTCGCGCGCATGAACAACCTGAGCTTCTGGCTGCTGATCCCGGCCGCATTGATGCTGGTGGGCAGCTTCTTCATGCCCGGTGGCGCGCCCGCCGCAGGCTGGACACTCTACGCCCCGCTGACCCTGCAAATGGGCCCGAGCATGGACGCCGCGATCTTCGCCATGCACATCATGGGCGCCAGCTCGATCATGGGCAGCATCAACATCATCGTCACCATCCTGAACATGCGCGCGCCGGGCATGACGCTGATGAAGATGCCGCTGTTCTGCTGGACCTGGCTGATCACGGCCTACCTGCTGATCGCGGTGATGCCGGTGCTGGCCGGCGCCATCACGATGACGCTGACCGACCGCCATTTCGGGACCAATTTCTTCAACCCCGCGGGCGGCGGCGACCCGGTGATGTACCAGCACATCTTCTGGTTCTTCGGTCACCCCGAGGTCTACATCATGATCCTGCCGGCCTTCGGCATCGTCAGCGCCATCATCCCGGCCTTCGCGCGCAAGCGGCTGTTCGGCTACACCTCGATGGTCTA
>JBBSCX010000301.1:0-4954 GCA_038249905.1 Burkholderiales bacterium | reverse complement strand
CTGCTTGTCGTAGCAGACCATCACCGCGCAGCCCTTGTAGTCGATGCCGTACTCGGTGTTGTCGTAGCCGATGCGCTTGAGCGTGTCGCGCGCGACCTGGATGTAGTCCACCACCGCGTTGGTGGTGATCTCGCCGGCCAGCACCACCAGACCGGTGTTGCACAGGGTCTCGGCCGCGACGCGGCTCTTGGGGTCCTGCTTGAAGATCGCGTCCAGGATCGCGTCGGAGATCTGGTCGGCCACCTTGTCGGGATGGCCTTCAGAGACGGATTCGGAAGTGAAGAGAAAGTCGTTCGCCACGATGGAAGCTCCAGGGAAGTTGCACTGAGGGCGCGTCGCCGGTCAGTCGAGAGCCGCGGCGAACGCTTTAGCGGGTTTGTTGAACGCCCGCCACAGGTGGCTGGCGTCCGGCGGGGGCCTCGTTATCCTTGGCTGTCCCGCGTCGCCCCGCAAGTTGTTCTTTAACTCGGCGACCCGCGAAGTATACGAAGCCCATGCTGTCACTGGTCCACTGGTTCTCCGGCCGTTCTCTGCGATTCCTTCACGCCCTGGGCGGTTTGTTGGGGTGGATCAGCTATCTGGCCTCGCCCAGCTACCGCCGCCGGCTGCGCGACAACGCGGCGCTGGCGGGGCTGAGCGCCGCCCAGCGCCGGGCTTCGGTGGCCGAGGCCGGCCGCCTTGCCAGTGAACTGCCGCGGCTGTGGCTGCGCCCGCGCGACCAGGCCATCACCGACCCGGTGCGCTGGGAAGGCGCCGAATTGATCGAGAGCCTGCTGGCTGAAGGACGCGGCCTGGTGCTGCTGACGCCGCACATGGGCAGCTTCGAGGTCTCGGCCCAGGCCTATGCCGAACGCTTCGGCGCCTTGCAGCCCATCACCGTGCTCTACCGCCCTGCCCGCCAGCCCTGGCTGCGCGAACTGGAAGAGACGGCCCGCGCCCGCCCCGCGCTGGCCACGGCGCCGGCCAGTCTGTCGGGCGTGCGGCTGATGATGCGGGCGCTGCGCCGCGGCGAGACCGTGGGCCTGCTGCCCGACCAGGTGCCGCCCGAAGGCATGGGTGTGTGGGCGCCCTTTTTCGGCCGACCCGCCTACACCATGACCCTGGCCGCCCGTCTGGTGCAGCAGACCGGCGCCGCCGTGGCCGTGCTGTGCTGCGAACGCCTGGCGCGTGGCGCCGGCTACGTCGTGCGCGCATTGCCGCTGCCCGAGGCGCTGCCGGCACGTGTGCCGGGCGTTGACGACGACACCCACCAGCAGGCCGCCGCGGCCAGCCTGAACCGGTCGATGGAAGCCATCATCCGTCTGCAGCCGGCGCAGTATCTGTGGGGCTACCACCGCTACAAGCAGCCGCGGCGGGCGCACACCGCATGACACGCGTCGCCTGTCGGTCTGGCCTGGGACGTGGCCTGGGACGTGGCCCGGGTTGTGGCCCGGGTTGTGGCCCGCGTTTTGGCATGCGGCCCCTGCCGATGGGGCCCGGCTGATGCGCGCCGCCGAATGGGGCGCCCGTGCGCTGTTGGCCGCGGTGTGGGCCCTTCACTTCCTGCCCCTGTCGCTGCAGGCCGGGCTGGGCCGGGGCCTGGGGGCGCTGCTGCATGCCTTGGGCCGCCAGCGGCGCCGCGTGGCACAGGTCAATGTGGCGCTGTGTCTGCCTGAACTGTCGGCCGCGGCGCAGGATGTTCTCGTGCGAGAGCACTTTGCGCTGCTCGGGCGCAGCATCGTCGAGCGCGCACTGCTGTGGCACGCCAGCCCGGCGCGGCTGCGGCGGCTGATCCGCGTCGAAGGCGATGTCGGCTTTGCCGAGCAGCACGAAGGCCCGGTGATGTGGCTGGTGCCGCACTTCATGGCGCTGGAGGTGGCGGGTGCGGCGACGCAGCTGTTCCAGCGGCGCCCCGTGCTCGACGTCTACACGACACAAAGCAACCCGGTGTTCGACGCCGCGCTGCTGGCCGGGCGCGGCCGCTTCGGCGGCGCCACGTTCCTGAAGCGCGAGGACGGCGCGCGGGCCATCGTGCGCAGCATCCGCCAGGGCCGGGTCTTCTTCAATGCACCCGACATGGACTTCGGCCTGCGCGACGCCGCCTTCGTGCCCTTCTTCGGCCGCCCTGCGGCCACATTGCTGGCGCCGGGGCGCATGGCCAAGACCCTGGGCATGGTGGTGCAGCCCCTGGTGGCCGAGATCCTGCCCGGCGGCCAGGGCTATGTGGTGCGCTTCATGCCGCCCTGGACCGACTGGCCCAGCGGCGATGCCGAAGCAGATGCCAGGCAGATCAACGCCTTCATCGAGCAGCAGGTGCGCACCATGCCGGCCCAGTACTTCTGGGTCCACAAGCGTTTCAAGACGCGGCCGCCAGGGGCGCCGCCGCTGTATGACTGAAGCCCGGCGACTGAAGTCCGGCGACTGAAGCCCGACGATTGAATCCCGGCCACTGAATCCGGGGTCGCGCCTGAGACAATCAGCCCCATGCGGCTGGCGTTCACCAAGATGCAAGGCACGGGCAACGACTTCGTGGTGCTCGATGCCACGCGGGCGCCGCTGGCGCTGGACACGGCGCAACTGCAGCGACTCGGTGACCGCCGTTACGGCGTCGGCGCCGACCAGATCCTGATCGTCGAGCCGCCCTCGGTGGCCGAACAGGCGGCGGGCATCGACTTCGGCTACCGCATCTTCAACGGCGCCAGCGGTGCCGAGGTCGAGCATTGCGGCAACGGCGCGCGCTGCTTCGTGCGCTACGTGCACGACCGCGGCCTGACGCAAAAGACGACGGTGCGCGTGCGCACGCTCAACAACGTGCTGACGCTGGCGCTGCAGGAGGGTGGCGGGGTGTGCGTGGACATGAACCGGCCCTTGTTCGAGCACCCGCGCATCCCCTTCGACGCCGCCGGCCTGCTGCCGGTGTTGCCGCTGTTGTCGCCGTCCGGCGCGCAAGCCGGTGACGGGCTGCCGCTGTGGCCGCTGGACGGCCTGGGCAGCCTGGGTGGGGAATTTGCGCCGGCCGAAGTGGCCGTGCTGTCGATGGGCAACCCGCACGCGGTGCTGCGAGTGGACGATGTCGATGCCGCGCCGGTGGCCGCGCTCGGCCCGCACATCGAGCGCCACTGGCGCTTCGCTCGCCACGTCAACGTCGGCTTCATGCAGGTGCTGTCGCGCAGCGCGATACGCCTGCGCGTGTGGGAACGCGACGCCGGCGAGACCCTGGCCTGCGGCACCGGCGCCTGCGCCGCGGTGGTGGCCGGCATCCGCCTGGGCTGGCTCGACCGGCAGGTGGAAGTGCAGACCCGCGGCGGCCCGTTGCGCGTCGAATGGCCGGCCGCCGACGCCGCGGTGCTGATGTCGGGCCCAGCCGAAACCGTCTTTGCAGGAGAGATCGAACTTTGAACAACGCCGACATCAACCAAGGCATTACCGAAAGCGACATCGCCAACTGGCTGGTTCACAACCCCGCGTTCTTCGAGCGCCAGGCCGAACTGCTGGCGACCATCCAGCTCACCAGCCCGCATGGCCAGCGCGCCGTGTCGCTGCAGGAGCGGCAGATGGAAATGCTGCGCGAGCGCATCAAGGGGCTGGAGCGCAAGATCATGGAGATGGTGCGCCACAGCCAGGAGAACGTGGCCATCGCCGATCGCCTGCACCGCTGGACGCGGCGCCTGCTGCTGACGCCCGACGCCGCCGCATTGCCGGCGGTGATGCTGGCGGCGCTGAAGCATGAATTTCTGATTCCGCAGGCCGCGTTGCGGCTGTGGGACGTGGACATGGCGCATGCGGACCATGCCTTCGCCGCGCCCGTCAGCGACGACGTGAAGAGCTTTGCCGCCAGCCTGGCGCTGCCCTACTGCGGCGTCAACAGCGGCTTCGAGGCGGCGCAATGGCTGGACGATGCCGGCACGGTGACGTCGCTGGCGATGATCCCGCTGCACCGCGGCGCAAGCGGCAACGGCGGCACTGGCATGGCCAGCATGGCCGGCGTGGCCGGGGCCCACAGCTTCGGCCTGCTGGTGCTGGGCTCGCCCGACCCCACGCGCTACAGCGCCGACATGGGCACCGAGTTTCTGGTGCGCCTGGGCGAGATCGCTGGCGGCGCGCTGGCGCGTCTGTTGCCAGGACTGTTGCCAGGACTGTCGCCGGGATCATTGCCGCCCACTGCCGCGGCAACGGCGGCTGCGTCCGCGGCAAACGGCCCGACCGCTGCACCGGTCTGAGCGCCGACCCGCCCCACCCACCGACGAGCGCCCCGCGCATGGCCGGCACCCTGAGCGCCGAACTGCAGCCCTTCATCACCCACCTGCGGGTGGAAAGGCGCCTGGCCGCACGCACCCTGGCGATGTACACCGAGGCCCTGCTGCGCCTGCAGGCCAGCGCCGCGGCCGAGGGCGTGGCGCTGCAGGGGGCGCAGCCGCACCACATCCGCGGCTGGATGGCGCGGCTGCGCCATGCCGGGCTGGGCCCGCGCAGCATTGCCATCGCGCTGGCGGCCTGGCGCGGCCTGTACCGCTGGTGGGGGCGCGACGGGCGGGTGCCCGCCAACCCGGTGCAGGGCCTGCGCCCACCGCGCGCGCCCAAGCCGCTGCCCAAGGCATTGTCGGTCGACCAGGCCGTGGCCCTGGCCGAACATGCCGGCGGCGGCGACGACCCCGTGCTGCGCGCGCGCGACCACGCCATCGTCGAACTGCTGTACGGCTGCGGCCTTCGCGTGGGCTAACTGACGGGCCTGGATGTCGCCGCCGCCGGCCCCGCTGAAAGGGGCGGGGCCGCCAGGGCCGCGCGCGGCTGGGTCGACCTGATGGACGCCACCGCCCACGTCACCGGCAAGGGCAGCAAGCGCCGCAGTGTGCCCGTGGGCCAGGCGGCGCTGGTGGCGCTGCGGGCCTGGCTGACGCTGCGCGGCGCACTGCTGCAGCCGGGGCGCACCGATGAGCCGGCGCTGTTCATCAGCCGGCGCGGCACGCGCGTGTCT
>JBBSCX010000300.1:0-4964 GCA_038249905.1 Burkholderiales bacterium | reverse complement strand
GCGCTACCGCAGCTTTTTCGAAGACCAGATCCAGCGCGCCCAGCGCAACGCGCCGATTTGCGGAGCCGCGTCGCGATGAATGGCCAGGCACGGCGCAGACCTCGTCTGTACTTCAGCGCCCCGATCGCCGTGTGCCGGCCGCCGAAACGGCTTCGTGGATGACGATTACCTTGCGAACATGGCAGAGTCGTGTGATGGCGCTAAGTAAGGCTAGGCGCATAAGATGTGGATTGAGCTAGACAACGACATAGCAGACCTTCGTCGAGGTCCGCTGATGGCCGAGTCCGCCAGTTCGGAGTCGAGCCAGAAAGCGGTCGGCCAGCTCTGGGACGACCGGCGGACGGGCCGCCGACCTGGACACACCCTCAATTTGAAGTTCAGCTTTCTGGCAGGTCTGCCTCTGGCAGGTCTGCCTCTGGCAGGTCCCGGCCAGGAGCGGCTGTAGGCGGCCGCGGAACGGGCGTTCGGTTTGCAACAGTTTGCCGAATTCGCTGCCATGTGCCCAGCTGATGCGCGACGCCCAGCGAGGGGGTCAAGCAGCTCGGCTTGACCTGCTTCCACGTGGCGCCGTCGTCGACATCCTCCCCTGCCGGAAGATGTGGGCGCGCAGCTTGGCGTGGGTGCCCGCACGCCGTGGAAGCGGATCAGGCGCCTTCGCGGGCGCGGAACCGGGGTCGCCAGCCGCCGCATGAACTTCAGCGTCGACATTGCGAGGTGTGTGGTGCGGTCGCGCCACGGGTCTTCAGCTTCTGTTCCACCCCGCCCTCGGCGATTCATCGCACTTGGTTGCAAGCCAATGAGGCGCATAGCGCCCGCGCCGGCGCGCTGCTGCGGCGCGGATGGTCGGGCCACGCGCAGCCCGCCTCGGCAGCTGAAAACTTCCTGAGAAGACCTTGAGCGCTGCCTCAGCCCGCGGCGGGGCCGCGCGGCCAGCATGGAGACTCCAACACCGGAGACCTGCCATGAAGCTTCCCACATCGATCTTCCGCACTGCCCTCGTCTTCGTATTGCCATGGGTCCTGGCCGGCTGCGGCGGTGGCGATCTGGCTGGCGACGCGCAGGGCGGCACCACCGCGCGCGTACAGCGGATCACGCCCGAAGCCGCCGCGCAGATGGAGCAGGTGCTGCGTGGCGACGTTGTGCACGTCGTGGTCGAGTGCTGCGACCCTGCGTCGGTGTCGCAGGCTGTGACGGTGGCCTGGGGCATGCAGGCCGCGCTGAACCTGCCGGACAGCGCACCCATGCTGGTAGAGGGCGCCGACCCGGCGCTGGCGAAACAGGCGGCCGAGCGACTTATCGACGCCGGCATGAGCCAAGTCTTGGTCGTGGGCCATTGACCGCCCCGGTTGCGACCATCTGGACGGCAGCCCGTCTCAGTCCGCCGGCAGCCCGGCGGCTCGGAGCAGCGAAAGGACGCGCTCGAACTGCCCGCGAGCCCCGTCTTCGTAGGTCCGCGCCATGCGCTGGCGCACGGCGGCCAGGGTGTTGAACGCCGTGCGCTCGCGCAGCACTGTCACGCACTCGTGAGCCTGCGCCAAGGCGCCCATGCGCTGCGCGGCGGCAGCGCCGGCCATGTTCAGCATCGGATAGGCCGGATTCACCGCCATCCCGCGCTGGGCTTCCTCTAGGGCGCCGATACAGTCGCCTAGCTCCAGCGCTGCCAACGACTTGGCCCCGTGCCAAACGGCGCGCAGCGGCTCGCGCGGGCTCAGCGCAAACGCGCGGTCGCAGTGCCCCGCCGTCTCCTCGGGGTGCCCGCGCCGCGAACGCACCAGTCCGAGCAGCCCATGCGCCGGTACGAAGGAGCCCGCCAGCCGCAGGCATTGCTGCAGCGCCTCTTCGGACCGCGCCAGCTGCCCGTGCTGCAAGGCCACCAGGGCCAGCACATAGTGGCCGTCGGGGTCGCGCGAGTCGAGTTCAATGGCGCGCTCGATGCCGCCTAGCGCGCGCCCCATCTGCACCTCCGGCGGCTCGTTGCCCCAGCCGTAGAGCGCAGCCCGCCAGTCGCAGAAAGCCAGGCTCATGCGGGCCTGAGCCAGCCGCGGCGCCAACGCCAGCGCGCCTTCGGCCAGTTCTGTGGCCTCCTGGTTGGTCTCGCGTGTCTGCGGCCGCGCAAAGAGCTGAATCCAGGCCCTTGCCGACAGCGCGCGCGCCTGAAGGTCCACGTCGCCGGCCACCGGACCCTGCGTGGCCAGGTCGTTCAGCTCGAAATGCAGCGCCCGCGCCAGTCGGCCCACGATCACCTGGGCTGTTTCGGGCCAGGCGTGCGCGGGCAGTTCGAATGCATCGGCCCAGGTCTGGGTGCCGCGGCGGCTGTCGGCAACCTGCGCGCTGACCTGCAGCATGTCGCCGCGCAGTTCCAGCAGGCCGTCGACTACGAAGCGCACGCCCAGTTCCTGTGCCAGCTGCTGCGGGGCGGCACGGCTGTCGGCGAAGGTGAGCATGGTGCCGCGGGCCACCACGGTCAGGCCCGGTTGGCGCGAGAGTTCGGAGATCAGCGCGCCGGTGAGGCTTTCGCGCAGGAAGCCCAGGCTCTCGGGCAGGCCGGCGGCGCCGAAGGGCAGCACGGCGATCGAGCGCGGCCCCAGGCCGGGCTGCGCCGCGGCCGCTTCACTTAGACCGGCGCGGTGCTGCACGGGCGTGAGCAGGCGGTAGCCCTTGCGCGGCACAGTGCCGATGTGCCCGGGCCCGAGCGCCTTGCGCAATTGCGCCACTGCGTCATAGAGCGAACTCGGTGTGACGACCAGACCGGGCCACACCGTGTCCAGCAGCGCGTCGGCGGTGACGAGTGCGCCGCCAGCATGCGCCAGCGCCACCAGCAAGCGCATCGAGCGCGGCTCCAGCTTGCGCACCTCGCTGCCGCGGAGCAGTTCGTCCAGCACAGGGTCGACATGCCAGGGACCCAGATCGAAGGCCGGCGGCGGTTGGGGGCTCGGTGTCAGCATGGGACTGGGGCGATCAGGACGGCTTGAGAATTTCCTGAGACGACATTGGGCAGGCCGGCCTATGCAATGCAACGCCGCCTGGCGATCATGCCGTCTTTCCCGACGGAGGCTGCCATGAACCCGACAACACGCCGACACCTGATCTGCGCCTTGGGCTACGCCACCGGACTGGCCCTGATGCCCGCATACGCCCAGCCCTCGCGGGACTATCCCGGCACCAGGCCGATCCACCTGATCGTTCCCTTCGCCGCCGGCACGGCGCCGGATGCGCTGGGCCGTCTGCTGGCGCAGAGCCTGGCCGCTTCGATGGCGGTCATCGTCAACGTCGAGAACCAGCCCGGGGCCGGCGGCACCATCGGCGTCGATCGCGCGGTCAAGGCCGCACCGGATGGCCACACGCTGGTGCTGTCCGGCGACGCGGCTCTGGTGCTCTCGGGTAGCTTCGGGGTCAACCCGCCCTACCAGACGTTGCGCGACTTGGCCCCCATCGCCCAGGTGGCCGTCACGCCCAATGTGCTGGTGGTGCCCATCGATCTGCAGGTGAAGTCGGTGCAGGATCTCGTGGCGCTGGCGCGCAGCCGACCGGGCCAGATCAACTACGGCTCGGCAGGCATCGGGCTGTCGCAGCACCGCGCCGGCGAATTGCTGAACCGCGTGGCTGGCCTGGACATGGTGCATGTGCCGAGCAGCGGCAGCCCCATGCCCGACCTGCTGGCCGGCCGCGTGCAGGTGATGTTCGCCAACATCGTGTCAGCGCTGCCCCTGGTGCGCGAAGGGCGGTTGCGGGCACTGGCGGTGACTTCGCTGCAACGCAGTGCCGTCGTGCCGGACCTGCCCACGCTGAGCGAAAGCGGCTACCCGGGCTTCGAGTCGGTGGCCTGGTTCGGCCTGCTGGCACCGGCGGGCACGCCCGCTTCCATCCTGAAGCTGCTGGAGGCCGAGGTGGACAAGGCGTTGGCTGGACCGGAAATGAAGGCCCGCTTGTCGATGATGGGCGCCATGGCACCAGTGCCGAACTCGAACGCCTTCACGCAGGTAATCCGCGACGAGACGCTGAAGTGGTCCGGCAAGGGGCCGCTGGCTACCGTGCAGCGGCAATGAGCCCGGGAAGGCTGCCCATGCTGCTGTCGCTGAACCACGTGACCCTGCGCTCGGCCGACCTCGACCGAAGCGAACGTTTCTACTGCGGACTGCTCGGGCTGCGCACCGGGCGGCGGCCCGCACGGCCGGCGGCGCGATCGACCATTTCGCAACGCAGGTCGGCAGCCTGCAGCGCTATCTGACGCGCCTGCGCGCCGCGGGCCGACCTTTTCGGCTGCTGCCGCTGCCCGGCACGCGCGTGACGCAACTCTTCCTGCGCGACCCCGACGGCACCCGCGTCGAGCTGTGCTTCAAGCGGGGCCGAAGCGCCCGCAAGTAGGCGAGGTCAACAGCGCCGGGCTCATCGGCAGTCGGCGGCGTTGAATTCGGCAACCCAGGCCGACGGACCACCACCTTGACCCCTCGGTGTCTGACTCTCTCCCCGGGCCGGGCGTCCGCTGCGGTAGACAGCGACTGTACGTCCGGCCGACCTGAACGCCGGCTCAGGGTCGAGACCGTAAGGCCAGGCAGAAGGCAAGCGGTCGATGGCGCGTTGCGAGCCACAACGCCGGAGTCTTATGGCCGCAGTACCTCGTACAGCCGACATTCAGGTCCTTGCCAGTCGCGACACCCAGCGACCGCTTGGTGCCAGTCAGCGTGAGTTCGCCCGCCGGCGGCCACAGTCGGCAACCGCTGCACAGTAGTCTGTCAGCCGCTTGCAGCCGCCAAGACCATCAGCATCTCGGCGACAACCACGAACCCGCTTTCACCCTCCTGCACGCTGATCTCGATCGGTTCGAATTCCGGCCGGTCCGAATCGGGGTGCAGCGTGATGCGTTCGTGTCGCCAGCCGCCGTCTTCTGCCGGCACCTTCTCGCTCGCATAGAGCTTGACGGTGAATCGCCCTCCGGTCTCGGGGTCCTCGATGCTGCGGTGCTG
>JBBSCX010000299.1:0-4973 GCA_038249905.1 Burkholderiales bacterium | reverse complement strand
GTGCCCTGCCACTGCAGGCGTCGCTGCAATGCACTGCGGCCGGTGATGGCGTCGAGTGCAGTCGGCACGTCGTCAGCCGCGGCGCCGTCGGCCCCGGCCACATGGCCCCAGCTGATGACGCCGGGCTGCAGCCAACGGTGGTGTTCAGATTGCACATGCAGGAAGGCCGCGCCCTTGGGCGCACACAGCCATTTGTGGGCGTTGCCGGTGCAGAAATCGGCCCCCATGCCGAGGGGGCCGTTGCTCAGGTCCAGCAGCACCTGGCCCGGCGCGTGGGCGCTGTCGATCAGTGTCAGCAAGCCACGTTCACGCGCCGCGCGGCACAGCGCCTGCACCGGGAACACCAGCGCCGTGGTCGATGTGATGTGGCTGGCGAAGACCATCCGGGTGCGCGGCGTCACGGCCGCCATCAGCCGCGGCACGAACTCCTCGGCGCAAAAGGGCAGGGGGATGGCGACCCGCCGGTAATGCGCGCCGCGCTGCGCGCAGATGTGCTGCCAGGCAGCGTCGCAGGCGCCGTATTCGTGGTCGGTGGCCAGCACCTCGTCGCCGGGCTGCAAGGGCAGCGAATGCGCGACGATATTGACGCCCGTGGTGGCGTTGCTGACAAACGCCAGATCGTCCGCACGCGCGCCCAGGGCCTGCGCCCAGACGGCGCGCGCCTGCGCCAGCAGCGCCCCTGACCGGCGCCCGAGAAAGGCCACGGGGTTGCGCTCCATCTCACGCTGCCAGCCCTGGTGGACGGCAAACACCTCGGCCGGGCAGGCGCCGAAGCTGCCGTGGTTCAGGAAGACGGTGTCGGGGTCGAGCAGAAAGGCGTCGCGCATGGGTTGCATCTTCGCAGCCCGCTGGCGACAGACTCAGCGACGACAGACCCCATGGCAACAAGCCCGATGGCGGGCATTCGCAGCGCACCACGGCGCCCCACCGCCTTCGCACCCACGCAGCACAATGCCGCGCATGGCCTCCGGCAGTCTGCTCGCCCTCATCGACGACATCGCGAGCATCCTCGACGACGTCGCGGTGCTCAGCAAGGTGGCGGCGAAGAAGACCGCCGGTGTGCTGGGCGACGACCTGGCCCTGAACGCGCAGCAGGTCACCGGGGTGGCGGCCGAACGTGAACTGCCGGTGGTCTGGGCGGTGTTCAAAGGGTCGATGCTGAACAAGCTGATCCTGGTGCCTGCGGCCCTGGCCATCAGCGCCTTCGTGCCCTGGCTGGTGACGCCGCTCTTGATGCTGGGCGGCGCCTTCCTCTGCTACGAGGGCTTCGAGAAGCTGGCCCACCGCTTCTTGCATTCCAAGGCCGACGACGCTGCCCGCCGCGCCGAACGCGCACAGGCCCTCACCGACCCCGCGGTCGACCTGGTGGCGCTGGAGCGCGACAAGATCAAGGGCGCCATTCGCACCGACTTCATCCTCTCGGCCGAGATCGTCGCCATCACGCTGGGCACGGTGGCCGAGGCCGACTTCGGCACCCGGGTGGCCGTGCTGAGCACCATCGCGCTGGTGATGACGCTGGGCGTGTACGGCCTGGTGGCCGGCATCGTGAAGCTGGACGACGCCGGGCTGTGGCTCAGCCGTCAGACCAGTGCGGCGGCACAGGCGCTGGGCCGCGGCATCGTGCGCGCTGCGCCCTGGCTGATGAAGGCGCTGTCGGTGGCTGGTACGGTGGCCATGTTTCTGGTCGGCGGCGGCATCCTGGTGCATGGCGTGCCGCCTTTGAGCGAGGCCATTGCGCAGTTTGCGCAAGGCCTGGGCGGGGTCGCGGCGCTGGTGCTGCCGACCCTGACCAACGGCCTGCTGGGCGTGGTGGCCGGGGCGGTGGTGCTGGCTGCGGTGACGCTGGTGGCTCGGGCGCGCGGCGGTCCCGCGCGGGCCTGAGCCCTGCGGCGCCGAGCCGCGCCGCGCCGCGACTTTCTTTGCCGTGCCGCGCCTCGCCTCGCCGCGCCGCGCCGCGCCTCGGCTATCTGCCTTCGATGCCCAGCAGTTCGACCTCGAACTGCAGCACGCTGTTGGGCGGAATCGACGGGCGACCGCGTTCACCGTAGGCGATCGCCGACGGACAGGTCAGCTTCGCCTTGCCGCCGACCTGCAGGCGCTGCACCCCTTCGGTCCAGCAGGGGATCACGCGGTTCAGCGGGAAGGTGGCCGGCTGGCCGCGCGAATACGAACTGTCGAATTCGCGCCCATCGGTGAAGGTGCCGCGGTAGTGGACCTTCACCGTGTCTGTCGCGGCCGGGCTGGCGCCGCTGCCGGCCTTCATCGAGGTGAAGACCAGGCCGCTGGCGGTGACGACCGCGCCTTTCTCGGCGGCGGCACGCGCCAGGGCGGGATCGGCCGCCGGGGCGGGTTGGGCCGTCTGGGCGGCACAGAGGCCGGCCGTGCCGGCCATCCACAGGGCCAGTGCCGGGGCCGCGATGGCGCGGGTCAGGGCCGAAGTCAAACGGCGTGATTGACGGGATTGCAAGGCGGGGGTGTGCAAGGCGGGCATGGGCGTGGCGCGGTAGGGCGAGGAGTGGAGCGGGGCCGCATCATCGCAGGCTGCTGAAGCGCTGGCCGAACCAGTCGTCGAGCATGCGGCGTTCGTACGGCAGGGCGCTGTATTTGTGCACCAGGCGGTGACTGAAGAGGTAAGCCGGGTCACTGAGCCGTTCTTCGCCCTGGGCCAGCGTCTGGCCGCCGGCGTGCAACGTGTAGCGCAGCCGCATCTGCGGCCAATCGACGCCGCCGCGCAAGACGCGCCAGTCCTGGCCGGTGCCGAATCTGATTTCGCCGGCCAGGTCCACGTCCAGCACCTCGATGCGCAGCGTCTGGCCGTCGGGCAGCCGGCTGCCCAGGGCCAGCAGGTGCGCTTGCAGGTCTCGCAGCGCACGTTCACGGTCCCAGGCGTGCAGGCCGGTGTCGGTGTAGGTGGCGGGTTCGATGAACTTCACCTCGACGCTGCCAGCGGCCCCGGCGATGGGCGTGGCGCCCAGGCCGGCGACAACGGCGGCCAGCGACAGGCAAAAGCGGGGAAAGGGCTTGGGAGACAGCAATGGCGGGCGGGTCATGACAGATCCTTCACGGTCGCAGAACAGACTGACACTGTGCGCCGATGGCTGGCGCTCCGCCAGCACTGTTCGCACGGCGTTGCGCGCTGAAGGGTGATCGACCGCCGGCCCCCGGCCGCAGCGCGGCCCGTACGCCGTCAGGGCACATCCCGATGCCGGCGGGTCGGCGGCGGCGCCGGGCTTGCATAGACTAGACCGCAACCGATTGCGAGGCTCCTGCAGCCACTCGAACCGGCACACCGTCCACCCCCAAGCCGCCCGTCATGACCTCCAGCACCACCTACAAAACGGCCCACACCTGGCGCTTCTTCCGCAGCGGAGGCTTCGACCAGGTGGCGCTGGAGACCGCAGACGACCTGCGGCATCTGGCGCAGCTCGACCCCAAGCTGTGGACGGCCCTGGCTTGCCCGACGACGGGACTGGAGTTCGACGACCGGACGCTGGCGCTGATCGACACCGACGGCGACGGCCAGATCCGCGTGCCCGAGGTGCTGGCCGCCGTCAAGTGGGCCTGCGCGATGCTGACGGACCCGCAGGGCCTGTTCGCCGGCGGCGCGCTGCCTCTGGTTGCCATCGACGACAGCCATGCCGAAGGCGCCGAACTGCTGGCCACCGCGCGCCAGGCCCTGGCCTACCTGGGCAAGCCCGGGGTGCCGACGCTGGCGGTCGAGGACTTCGCCGACTTGACGCTGCTGTTCAAGGCCGGACATTTCAATGGCGACGGTGTGGTGCCGGCCGCGCTGGCGAGCGATGCCGGCGACGAGGCATTGATGCAACTGGTGGCCGACATCGTCGCCACTCAGGGCGGCGTCGCCGACCGCAGCGGCGAACCCGGCGCCACTGCCGAGACCCTGGCCGCCTTCATCGATCAGGCGCAGGCGGTGCAGGCCTGGCGCGCCCGTGCCGAGTCCGAGGCCGCTGCGTTGATGCCCTTGGGCGCGGCGACCGCAGACGCCGTGGCCGCGGTGTCGGTGGTGCGGGTCAAGGTCGACGACTACTTCACCCGCTGCCAGCTCGCAGCCTACGACGGCCGTGCCGCCGAGGCGCTGAACCCCGCGCTGACGGCCTATGCAGCCCTGGCCGGGCAGGCCATGGCCGCCGGTGACGCGGCGGTCGCGGCCCTGCCGCTGGCGGCAGTTGCGGCCGGCGCTGCGCTTCCATTGCACGGCGACGCGGGCCTGAATCCGGCCTGGGCAGGCGCCGTCGGCGCGCTGCGCGCGCAGGCGGTGGCGCCGCTGCTGGGTGCGCGCGACGTGCTCAACGCCGCCGACTGGGCGGTCTTGCAGGACAGCTTGGCTGCCCATGCCGCCTGGCAGGCCGAGCGTCCGGCCACGGCAGTGCACAACCTGGACCGTGAGCGACTGGCGGCCGTACTGGCCGGCGAGGCGCCGGCGCAGCTGGCGACGCTGATCGAACAGGACGTCACGTCCGACACCTCGGCCACGCGCGTCGACGCGGCGCAGCGCCTGGTGCACTACCAGCGCGACCTGGTCACGCTGCTGCACAACTTCGTCACCCTGTCGGACTTCTACAGCCGCACGAAAAAGGCCATCTTCCAGGCCGGCACCCTGTACATCGACCAGCGCAGCTGCGAACTGGTGCTGTGCGTGGGCGACGCTGGCGCGCATGCCAAGATGGCGCCGTTCAGCGGCTGCTATCTCCTGTACTGCGTGTGTGAACGCAGCGGCAGCGCACCCATCCACATCGTCGCGGCGCTCACCGGTGGCTCTGTGGACGAGTTGATGGTGCCCGGCCGCCATGGCGTGTTCTACGACCGTGACGGCCGCGACTGGATGGCCACCGTCAGCAAGGTCGTCGAGCAGCCCGTCAGCGTGCGCCAGGCCTTCTTCACGCCCTACCGCCGCATCGGCAGCTTCGTCGAGAACCAGATCCGCAACTTCGCCGCGTCCAAGGACAAGGCGG
>JBBSCX010000298.1:0-4982 GCA_038249905.1 Burkholderiales bacterium | reverse complement strand
GCGAGATCGCGTTGCTCTACCGCAGCAATGCGCAAAGCCGTGTGCTGGAAAGCGCGCTCTTCAATGCCGGCGTGCCCTACCGCGTGTACGGCGGCCTGCGCTTCTTCGAGCGCGCCGAGGTCAAGCATGCGCTGGCCTACCTGCGCCTGATCGAGAACGCCAACGACGACACCAGCTTCCTGCGTGTCGTCAACTTCCCCACCCGCGGCATCGGCGCGCGCAGCCTGGAGCTGTTGCAGGATGCCGCCCGCGCCTCGGGTCGCAGCCTGTACCAGAGCGTGGGCGCGGTGGCGGGCAAGGCCGGCGCCAACCTGCAGGCCTTCGTCGCACTGATCGAAGGCCTGCGCCAGGCGACGCGCGGCCTGACGCTGCGCGAGATCATCGAGCACATGCTGCACACCAGCGGCCTGCTGGACTTCTACAAGACCGACAAGGAAGGCCAGGACCGGATCGAGAACCTGGAAGAGCTGGCCAGCGCGGCCGAGAGCTTCGTCACCCAGGAAGGCTTTGGCAAGGACGCGGTGGCTTTGCCTGTGGACGAACAGGCGGCGGCCTCCACGGCCCCCACGGCCCCCACAGCCCCGACCATCGCCGGCGCCCCGGCCACGCCCGACGCCGACACCGGCGAAATCATGTCGCCGCTGGCCGCCTTCCTGACCCATGCCAGCCTGGAGGCCGGCGACAACCAGGCGCAGGCCGGCCAGGACGCGATCCAGCTGATGACGGTGCACAGCGCCAAGGGCCTGGAGTTCGAAGCCGTGTTCATCACCGGCATCGAAGAAGGCCTGTTCCCGCACGAGCAGAGCCTGTCGGACGCCGATGGCGTGGAAGAAGAACGGCGGTTGATGTACGTCGCCATCACACGGGCGCGCAAGCGCCTGTACCTCAGCTTCAGCCAGACGCGCATGCTGCACGGGCAGACGCGCTACAACGTCAAGAGCCGGTTTCTCGAAGAACTGCCCGAGGCCGCGCTGAAGTGGATCACGCCGAAGCAGCAAGGCTTCGGCTCGAGCTATGCGCGTGAATACCAGCAGGCCTGGCAGCGCGGCAGCGGCCTGAGCGGCATCGTCGGCGCCGGCAAGGTCGATCCGCGCTCGCCCTTCGGCCCCGCCGCGCCGCCGATGCCCACGCGCGAGACGCCCGGCGGCCTGCGCGTGGGCCAGGGTGTGTTCCACACCAAGTTCGGCGAAGGCGTGGTGCTGACCCTGGAAGGCGCAGGCGCCGACGCCCGCGCCCAGGTCAACTTCGGCCGCCACGGCGCCAAGTGGCTGGCGCTGGCGATCGCCAAGCTCACGCCGGTGGATTGAGAGTGGCGCTTGTGCAGGTGCGCTGACCGCCCCCCTGGGGGGTAGCGAGCGTCAGCGAGCTTGGGGGCCCGCAGTCACGGACGCATCGCGTCGCTGCCGAAGCTGTCGTTGAAGGTGAAGATCAGCGAGACGTAGAACACGGTCGAGAACATCAGCCCGCCGGGCAGGCTGACCACGCCCACCAGCTGCGGCACGCCCAGCAGGCTCAGCAGCACGGCGCTGCCGAGCGCGAACATGATGACCAGGCCGACCCAGGTCATCAGATACAGGAAGAAGGCACCCTTGGCGCGCCACACCGCCAGCGCGCTGGAGAACAGCGCCTGCCCGGCGCCTTGCGCACCCCAGTACACCAGGGCCGGCGCGTGCCAGAAGGGCACGGACAGCGCCGTGCCCAGCACGCCGCCCAGCAACAGCGCGGCGCTGAGCCCGGGTTCAGCCAGCAGGGCATCGAGTTCAACCTGTGACGGTTCGCCGCTGGCCATCAGTGTCTGCAGACGTTGCAATGCGCTGTCCGACACCCAGTCGCACAGCACCAGGATCAGGAAGGCGCCGACGCCATAGCCGATGCACAGCTGCAGCAGCGCGCGTCGCCTGACGGCGTCGGTCTGCAGCGGCTCGATGAACTGGCGCGGATGGATCGGCCCGTCCAGCAGCGCCGATCGGCTGGCGACCATGAAGCCCAGGCTGAGCAGCGGCAGCATGGCCATCTGCAGCAGGCCGCCCAGCAGCGGCACCAGCACCGCCAGCAGGGCCGCGAACAGGAACAGCGCAAACATCAGCGTGAAAGGCAGCGGCCGGCGCGCAAAGAGGCGGAAGGCGTCGCCGACCCAGCGCGCGCCGCGTGCGGGTTCTACGGGCTTGAGCAGCAAGGACATGGAGGCAGGGTCACGAAGGAAGGGGCAGGTCGGGCCGGTGAACGGAGCGGGGTCGATTCAGGGTCGGCGCCGCAGCGGTGCAGGGCGGCCGGTGCGCCACCGGGTTCAGCGGGGCGGATGCCAGGGTTCGGCGATGCGGTGACGCAGCACACGTTCGAAGTGGCCGGGGTCCTTGGGCACCAGCATCGCGGCGTCGCGCGGAAGGTGCCAGTCCCACAGCCGCGAGATCCAGAAACGCAGCGCCGCGGCGCGCAGCAGGGCAGGAAGGGCACGCACCTCGCCATGGTCCAGCGGCCGCGCGCGTTCGTAGGCGCGCGTGAAGGCTTCGGCGCGGTTCTCGTCCAGGCGGCCGGTGTGCAGGTCGCAACACCAGTCGTTCAGGCACACCGCCAGGTCGAACAGCAAGGTGTCGGTGCCGGCGAAGTAGAAGTCGAAGAAGCCGCACAAGCGGTCGTCGCCGGCGGTGTCGTCGAACATCACGTTGTCGCGGAACAGGTCGGCATGGATGGGCCCGCGCGGCAGGACCTGCCCGGCGGGCGAGGCGGCCAGCGCCTGCTGGAAGTCCAGTTCGTCGCGCAGCAGCGTGGCCTGCGCGGCGGCCAGGTGGGGCAGCACCACGGGTGCCGTCTGCAGCCACCAGTCCAGGCCGCGCAAGTGCGGCTGCTGCAGCGCAAAGTCGGCGCCAGCCACGTGCATGCGGCCCAGCATCTCGCCCACCTGGGCGCAATGCGGCACATCTGGCACCAGGCGGTGACCGCCGGGCAGGCGCGTGACGACGGCGGCGGGCTTGCCGGCCAGGTGGTGCACCAGCGCGCCGGCCGCATCGGGTTGCGGCGCCGGCACGGGGATGCCGTGCGCCGCCAGGTGCTGCATCAGGCGCAGGTAGTAGGGCAGTTGCTCGGCCGACAGCCGTTCGAACAGCGTCAGCACCCATTGGCCCTGCACGGTGGTGGCGTAGTAGTTGGTGTTTTCTATGCCCGAGCGAATGCCCTGCAGGTCGGTCAGCGGGCCCAGGCCCAGGCGCTGCAGCAGGGCGTCGGCGGCTGCGGGCGTGACTTCGGTGTAGACCGCCATGCGGGTGGGCCGCGGCGGGGTCAGAACCTGAACAGCCGCCAGGCGCTCTGACCCGCCTTGCCGCTGTCCTGCGAGGGGTCGCGCCCGCCGCGACCGACGTTGATCTCGTAGCTGCTGCCACCCTGCACCTTGCTGTGCACGGTCACCCGCACCGGCTGGCCGCGCACGCGCACTTCCTCGATGCGGACCTGCTCGTCTTCGATGATTCGCAGGTCGGACGCGGGGCGACGGGCGCTGGTCGATGCGGGCGCGGCGGCGGCTGCTGCTGTTGTTTCCAGGACCGGGACCGGGGCCGGTTCGGCGCCCGGAGTCCCGTTCGCGGGCGGTGGCTCCGCGGCCTGCGCCGACATCGCAACAGCCATCGACAGCATGGCAGCGATCAAGGCGTGAAGGCGGAACTGGGCGGCGACGTTCATACAGATCATTCTACGCAGCAGCCTTTGTTGCGCAGCGGACGGCAGGGGACGGCCGCGGACGGCAGCAGACGGCGCCCCCGCGTGCAGCTGCTGCACGCAGAATGCCGGCGGCCCCGCGTTGCCGAAGCCGAATCGAACAGATCAAACCAGCGCCCACCTCCTCCGACCCACCGGAGGTGTGCCGAAAGGCCTGCCCATGACCACCCCAACGCGCCCGACCGTCCTGCTGGTCGATGGCTCCAGCTACCTCTATCGCGCCTACCACGCCATGCCCGACCTGCGCGGCCCGGACGGCGTGCCCACCGGCGCGGTGCACGGCTTCGTGGCGATGATGAAGCGGCTGCGGGATCAGTTTCCGGCCGAGCATGCGGCCTGTGTCTTCGACGCCAGCGGCCCGACCTTCCGCGACCACTGGTACGCCGACTACAAGGCCCACCGCGCGCCCATGCCCGAGCCGCTGCGCGAGCAGATTGCCGCCATCCACGAGGTCGTGCGCCTGCTGGGCTGGCCGGTGCTGGAAGTGCCCGGCATCGAGGCCGACGACGCCATCGGCACGCTGGCGCGGGTGGCCGCGCTGCAGGGCCACCAGGTCGTCATCTCCACCGGCGACAAGGACCTGGCGCAGCTGGTCAACGAGCACGTGACGCTGATCAACACCATGAGCAATGAGCGGCTGGACGTGGCCGGTGTGCAGGCCAAGTTCGGCGTGCCGCCCGATCGCATCGTCGACTACCTGACCCTCGTCGGCGACACGGTCGACAACGTGCCCGGCGTGGACAAGGTGGGGCCGAAGACGGCCGTCAAGTGGCTGGCCGAACATGGCAGCCTGGACGGCGTGGTGGCGGCCGCAGACCACATCAAGGGCGCTGCCGGCGACAACCTGAAGAAGGCGCTGGACTGGCTGCCGCAGGCGCGGCGCCTGGTCACCGTCGTCACCGACTGCGAGCTGGGCGCGCACGTCGAAGGCTGGCCCGCGCTGGGCGCACTGGCGCTGCGCGAGGTCGATCAGCCCGGGCTGCTGGAGTTCTTTCAGCGCTACGGTTTTCGCACCTGGAAGCGCGAGTTGGAAAGTGCGCTCGGCGGCAGCTTGGCCCTGGCTTCGGGCCCGGCGAGCCTGGCGGGCCAGGAGCGGACCGGTGCCGGCGATGAGTCAACGACGGACATGGACGTCACGCCCTCATCCACCGCACCCACCACCCCGCTGCCGCGCGCGTACGAGTGCATCACCACCTGGGACCGCTTCGACGCCTGGTTCGAGCGTCTGCAAACGGCCGAACTGGTGGCCATCGACACCGAGACCGACAGCCTGG
>JBBSCX010000297.1:0-4994 GCA_038249905.1 Burkholderiales bacterium | reverse complement strand
GGCGGCGGGGCCTCCGCGGGTGCGTCAGGGGGCCCGTCCGGGCTTGTACCCGGGCTTGTGTCCGGGCTTGCTTCACTGCGCAGCCAGCTCCGCAGCCAGCGCGGTGCAGCAGCGCCAGCCTGCGGCGCGGCGGCAACGCTATCCAGGCGCAGGCGCGGTGCCGGGCCGTCCGGCATTGGCACACGGGCTGCGGCCAGCCGGCGCTCGATGCCGTCGTCATCGCTGACGCCACCATCACCTTCACCGTCCTCGTCGTTCACGGCACGACGGCGGCGATCGTCGGCCACAGCACCGCGCGTCGGGCGCAGCATGGGCGCGAAGGCCAGTGTGATGGCGCCGCCGATGCCACCGGTCAGCGCCGTCCACAGCACCCTGTCGGCGTCGGCAACGACGATGTCGGTGCTGACCGTGTTCACCGCACTGACCGCAGTGACCGCACTGACGGCACTGACCGCAGTGACAGTGGTGGGGGTACTGAAGCCGTGGCCCGCGGCCGCGGCCGAACGCACCGTGTTGCCCGCCATGATGAAGCGGCCCAGGTAGTCGCCGCCAGGCTGGCCGTCGCCGTCGCCGTCCAGCGGCCGGCCCTGCAGGCTCTGCAGGCCGTTGTCGCCGGACAGCAGGCGCAGCACGTATTCGCCGTCCGGCAGCGCCCCGGCCTGCGGCACAAAAGCCAGGCCGCGCGCGTCCGGGTCCAGCACCACGGTGCCGGCCAGCACCGCGCCATTGCGCTGCACCAGCAGCAGCTGGCCCAGCCGGTCCGCCCCGGTGCCCAGCCGGCCGAGGTCGAGCGGCTGGTTGAAGCGCACGCGCAAGGCCCCGCCGGTGATGGCGACGGTGCCCACCTGCAGCGGTGTGTCGGGCCCTGTGGCGGCGCTTTCCTCGAACAGCACGGCCATCTGCGACCGCGTCAGAGCAGACCGGGCCACCGGCGCGCCGGGCCGGTCGCCGGCCACCAGGAAGCCCAGGAACTGCGTGCCCAGGTGCGCCGTCTGCGGCAGCATCTGCACCGCGGGCAGGCCGACGATGCCGACGGACGACACAGCGAAGGGATTGCGCAGCACCGCACTGCCGAACGAGGGCGCGCCGTAGCTGCCCGCAGCGGCCACGCCACCGCTGCCCACCACCAGCCCCGGGGCCAGCGGCGCGGGCGTGGGCAGCGGCGGCGGGGTGGGCACGGGCGACGGCTGCGGCACGGGCACCGGTGCAGGCGGGTTCACGACGGGCGGCTGGCGCACCGTCACCGGCAGCGGCAACGCATCCCAGGTGCCGTCATCGTCCAGCGCCTGCACGCGGATCAGACCGTTGGGGTTGGGCTGCGCGTAGATATGCGTGGCCGTGCGGGCGCTGCCCGGCAGTGGGGTGACGGTGCCGTCGCCCCAGTCGATGCGCCAGCCTGTCACGCTGTCGGCGCCGACGTCCTGGTAGTCCAGACTCAGCACATACGGGCGGCCGGCCTCGGTCACGGCGGCGCCGTTGGACAACACGGTGGGGGCGACGTTTTGCACCGCGGCGTCGAAGGCACGCTGCAGCACGTTGCCATCGGCATCGGCCACGGCGACGACAAAACGTGCCTGCGCCGGGCCGTCGGGCGCTGTCCAGACCAGGCTGCCGGCCGCTGTCAGCGTGGCGCCGGCGGGGCCTTGCAGCAGACTGAAGTTCAGCAGCGCAGCGTCATTGGGCAGGGCAGTGTGCAGGGCCGCCAGCGACAGCCTCAGCGTGCTGCCTTCGTCCAGCGCCTGCGCCGGCAGCGGCGCCAGGGCCTGCAGCGCCAGCGGCGCGGCGGCCCAAATGCCGTCCTCGTCCTGCGCTCGCACGCGGATGCTCAAGCCCGCGTTGGCCGTGGTGTAGACATGGCTGACGCTGGTGGCCGTGCCGGGCAACTGCACGGTGGTGCCGTCGCCCCAGTCGACGAACCAGGTCTGCACGGTGTCGGCACCGGCGTCGGTTGCGGCGAGGCTGATGGTGTGGGCGACGCCGGTTTCGACCCGCGGTGCGCCGGCCACCGTCAACTCCGGCGGCAGGTTGGCGACGCTGGCCTGGAAGCTGGTGGTGGCAAACAGGCCAGCGGGGTCGGTGACGCGCACCATGAAGTCCACCAGCGCTGCGCCGTCGGCCGCCAGCCAGCTCAGCGCGCCGGTGGCGCTGATGCTGGCGCCGGCCGGTGCCGCGTCAAGGCTGAAGCTGAGCGCATCGCCGTCCAGGTCCAGCCCCGTCACCTGCACGTTCAGCGTGCGGCCTTCGTCGATCGCCACATCGGGCAGCGGCAGCAGCAGCGGCGCGTCGTTGACCGGGCGCACGGTGACGCTGACGGTGGCCTCGTTGCTGTCCAGCGCGCCGTCGCTGACGACGTAGCGGAAGCTGTCGTTGCCGTTGAAGTCGGGCGCCGGCACGTACTGCAGGCGCCCATCGCCCAGCACCACCACCGTGCCGTTGCCCGGCTGTGCGGTGATGCGCACGGCCAGCACGCCGCCGCTGTCGTCGCTGTCATTGGCGCGCACGTCCAACACCACCGGCGTGTCCTCGTCGGTGACCACCGCGTCGGCCACCGCCACAGGCGCCAGGTTGACGGCCACCACGGTGACGCTGACGGTGACCGCGCCGCTGCTGAGTGCCCCATCGCTGGCCCGGTAGCTGAAATTGTCATTGCCGACGAAGCCCGGTGCCGGCGTGTACAGCACACGCCCCTGCGCGTCGACCACGGCCGTGCCGTTGGCGGGTGCGGCGTCCAGCAGCACCGTCAGCACCGACCCGTCGGGGTCGCTGTCGTTGGCCAGCACGTCGATCAGCACCGGCTGGCCGGCCGAGGTGGTGGCGCTGTCGGCCGCAGCCACCGGCGGCCGGTTGACGGCCTGCACATTGATGTTGACGCGGGCCAGGGCGCTGAGTGACTGGCCGTCGCTGACGCGGTAGCTGAAGGTGTCGGTGCCGACAAAACCGGCATCGGGTCGGTAGAGGTAGCTGCCGTCGGCACGGCGTTCCAGCGTGCCGTGCTGCGGCGCGGTGACGGCCGCCACATCGACCCGGTCGCCATTGAGGTCGCTGTCGTTGGCCAGCAGGTCGAGCACGGCGACGCTGTCGCGCGGCAAGCTGAAGACATCGTCACGCGCCACCGGCGCGGCGTTGTTGTCGATCAGGAAGCGGATGTTGTCGACCTGCACCGAACTGGTCCGCGCGCCGAAGCCCAGCAGGTCCAGACTCAGCAGCGCCGGCGTGCCGGCCGCGATGGCCGAGGTATCGATGCGCACCGTGATCGGGCCCGTGCTGCCCGGCGGCAGTTGCGCCAGCGGCAGGCCGTCGAACAACGTGCCCGCGGCGGCGAAGATGCGGCCGTCGGCCTGGATGTTCAGCGCCGCGTCGGTCAATGTGAGGCCGATGCCGCCCAGCAGCGAGGCCCTGCTGTCCAGACCCAGCAGGGCGACTTCGAAGGCGTCGCCGACGCTGCTGCCGGCGGGGCCGAAGTTCAGGTTGATGACCTCGAACTCGAGGTAGCGCGCACCGAACGGGATGCGCAGCGCCTGCTGCAGACTGGCATTGAAGCGCTCGCCTTCGGCCAATGTGGCGACGCCACCGCCGATCAGCACGGCGCCGCGCGTGACCCAGGACGCGGCGCTGTCGAAGTCGCCATCGGTCACGCCGCTGGCCAGCAGGCTGACGGTGGATGCGGCGACCGCACCCGTGTTGCGGAATTGCAGGTCGGCGGCCACCGGCACCCTGCGTTCACCCGGGTGCAGCACCTCGGCCATCAGGCTGGCACCGAAGGCGGCACCGAAATCGGGTCCAAAGCGGGCGCCATCGGGCGCGTGGCCCAGGCCCAGCACATGGCCGAACTCGTGCGTGATCAGCGTCAGCAGGTCGACGCGGCCGGCAGCCGTACCGCTGCGAGCCAGCGCACGCGGGCTGCTGTCGACACTGACAAACTCTTCGGCTGCGCCCGGCGTGGCGTCGATGAACCAGCCGCGGCCCGCCGCGTCGTCGTCGACGATGACGCGTGTGACGCCGTCCTGGTTCAGCGTCACCCCGAGTTGCCCAGGACCCAGTGCGCCGACCTGCACCTGCACGTCGGCCAGCGCCGCCAGATCGGCCGCCGTGGCGCCCGCGGCGGCCCACGCGGCACGGGCCTGGGCGGACAGGGACGCCAGTTGTGCGGCATTCGGGTGCGCCGCCGCAGCCGCAGCGGCGCCGGATGCAGTCACGGCCTCGACGGCGCCGAAGTTGACGAACACCGAGGCCGCGCCCAGCGCACCGTCGTCGTCCTGCACCGTCAATGTGACCGTGCCGCTGTGGGTAATCGCCCGGCTCAGCGACAGCTGCGACAGGTCGTTGGTGACCCACTGCGAGCCGTCGGGGAAGTTCCAGGTCAGCGTGTGCGTGTCGCGCAGGCCGGGGTCGGTGAAGGCACCGGCAAAGGTCCAGCCGCCGGCACCGCCACCGGCAGGGGGCACGGCCCGCAACGTCACGGCGGGCGCCACGTTGGCGACCGGGAAGACGGCGGTGGACTGGCTCATTTGCCCGCTGAAACTGCCCGTGTTGTAGAGGTAGGTCAGCTTGGCGACATAGACGTCGGTCTGCAGGCCCGGCTTGTCGTCGAGATAGACATGGTCGATGCGGTTCGCCTGCCCCAGCGTCAGCGGGTGCGTGGTGACGTTGCCGTCGTCCCAGTCGATGTTGACGGCGAAGGCGCCCTGCAGCTGGGTGCTGCCGACATTGACGATCACCGAGACCGTGTCACCTTCAAAGTAGGTGAAGGGCGCGGGCACGGGCATCAGCGGCGGCGGCGGCAGAATGATCGGACCTGGAACACCGGGGCCCGGCGTGCCCGGACCCGGTATGCCCGGACCCGGTATGCCCGGACCCGGCGTGCCCGGACCCGGCGTGCCTGGACCTGGTGTCCCTGGGCCTGGTGTGCCTGGACCTGGTGTCCCTGGGCCTGGTGTGCCTGGGCCTGGTGTCCCTGGGCCTGGTGTCCCTGGGCCTGGTGTGCCCGGACCCGG
>JBBSCX010000296.1:0-5004 GCA_038249905.1 Burkholderiales bacterium | reverse complement strand
ATTGGCGGTGCCCTTGAAGCAACTGATCGCTTGCCCCGCCAGCCCCTCATTGCGCTGGATCGCATTGGACGGTCCGCCGTAGCCGTCGCCGCAGTAGCCGCCTCCGCCGGTGAAGTCGTAGACACCGACATCGGCCTCGGCGTAGTCCAGCACCTCGGCCAAGATGTTGAAGGTCGCGCCGGCGGCGACCAGACCCAAACTCACCGAATAGGTGGCGCTGTCCCAAAAGTACGTGCCGCCCGACAGCGTGCCGCCGTTCAGCGCCGTGCCAGAGGTGGTCAGCGGGGGCGTGCTGTTGACGTCGTCGCGCAGCAACTCAGCGGCCGAAGAAAACACCGTGTTGCCGTTGAACTTGATCGAAGCGCCGTAGCCGGCCCTCAGGAACTCTCCGTCGCTCAATACTGCCGAGCCGAACAACGTGGTGCTGATCGACCCGCCGTAAATGAAGAAGTTGAGCGTGTAGAACTGCTCCACACCCGAGTCGTTGGTGAAGGTGCTGGCAAACGAGGCGTTGGCGATGCCGGTGGCAATGCCGGTGGCACCCGACGACACCGCATAGGCCCCGGAGCCCGCGGCAAAGGCGGAGCCACTGCCGGTGCCCCCCAGGTTGGCGATGAAGGAGGAACTGTTGACGTATGACGGGCTGCTGAACACAGACGGCGTCGCGAGACTGCCGTCTGCGCTGGCATCGCTGACGGCGCCGAGCACCGGCGCCGCATGGGCGGCCCCGGCGGACCAGATCAGCACCATGCTGGCGACGGCCAGCGGTGCAAGGCGGAAGGGACTGGGCTTGATGTGCATGACGGCTCCGTTGGGTTGGCTGCTGCAACTTCAAGCAGATCCTGTGCCGACCAGAAAAAGTCCCCTCAAAACAATGACTTGAGATTCAGCGGCGCCCACGTCTGGCTGAAGTGTCAAGTAGGCCGACAGTGGCGGCGCGGGGCGCCCCGTCGCCACGTGGCGCCGCGGGGCCCGCGGGCTGGCAGCGACGATCGGGCATCATCGACGGCGCATGAAGCACAGTCCCTTCCGCTGACCCCATGACCCGCTTCGTGCTGGCCTGGGAAATGGGCGCCAACCTCGGCCACATCGACCGGCTGGGCAGTCTGGCGCGCGAGTTGTGCGCACGTGGGCACGAGGTCAGGCTGCTGCTGCGCGACCTGTCGCGGACGCACGAACGGCTGATGGTGCAGGGTTTGTGGACCGGGCAGGCGCCGGTCTGGCTGCCGCGACTGGCCAATCCGCCGCGCATCGGCAATTACGCGGCCGTGCTGGTCGAGGCCGGCTGGCTGGACCCGGCCGGACTGGCGGCACTGTTGCAGGGCTGGCGCAACACGCTGGACCTGCTGCAGCCCGAGGTGCTGGTGTGCGACCACGCGCCAACCGCATTGCTGGCCACGCGCGCCTGGCGTGAGCTGCCGGTGTGGGCCGTGGGCACCAGCTTCACGTTGCCGCCCGCGCAGCCGCAGGCCCCACATTTCCCGCCCTTCGCTTTCTGGGACTCGGCGGCGGCCGCGCAATGTGCAGCCTGGGAGTCGCCCTTGCTGGCCAGCGCCAACGCCGCCCTGCAACGCCTGGGCGCGCCGCCGTTGCGCAGCCTGCCCGAGTTGTTCCAGCACGCACGCCTGGCGCTGACCAGCCTGCCAGAGATGTCGCATTACCAGGGTTACGCAGCGGGCACGGTCTTCAGCGGTCCGACCTGGGTCGGCGACAGCGGCAGCACGCCGGCCTGGCCGCAGCGCGCCGGCCCGCGGGTGCTGGTGTACCTGTCCCCGGGCGACGCCGCCTTCGCGCCGCTGATGCAGGCGTTGACCCAGCTGCGCTGGCCGGTGGTCCTGCATGCCAAGGGCCTGGCGGTGGAGTCGTCAGCGCGCCTGAGCGCCGCCGGCATTGCGGTGTCGGCAACGCCGGTGCGCATGGACGAGGCGCTGGCGCAAGCCGAACTGGTGGTGGGCCATGGCGGCCACGGCACGACGGCCGCCGCGCTGCTGGCGGGCCGCCCGCAGCTGCTGGTGCCGAGCCAGGTCGAACAGCTGATGCTGGCGCGGCGCCTGCAAACGGCCGGTCTGGCGGTGCTGGCCGAACCCGGCGATGCCGGCCGCACGGACTGGGCTTCGCTGTTGCAGCGCGCACTGCAGCCGCCGGTGCCAGAGCGGGTCGCGGCGCTGGCGCAGTTGCACCTGGGGCAGAACGCCGCGGCCTCGGCCGCACGTCTTGCGGACCTCGTGACCTCAGCCTGACGCTGCCGCCATCACAGGGCGATCTGACCCAACCGCCGGAGGACCGCGCCATGCCTGCAATCCCGGACCCGCCCGACGCGCCAGCCACCGGCTGCCCGATGGCCGGACAACAGCGTGATGGCACGGCGACTGACGCACCCGCGACGGATGTGGCGCGGGCGCCGCCATCGGCCCCCGAAGGCGCCCAGTTCGACTTCGCCGCCGACATGAGCTACGGCGACTACCTGCAGCTCGACCAGATACTGAACGCGCAGCACCCGCTGAGCCCGGCGCACGACGAGATGCTGTTCATCGTTCAGCACCAGACCAGCGAGCTGTGGATGAAGCTGCTGCTGCACGAACTGCGGGCGGCCATGGCGGCGGTGGCCGCCGACGATCTGCACACCGCCTTCAAGATGCTGGCGCGGGTCTCACGCATCATGGAACAGCTGGTGCACGCCTGGGACGTGCTGGCCACGATGACGCCGCCCGAGTACAGCGCCGTGCGCCCCTTCCTGGCGCGCAGCAGCGGCTTTCAGAGCTGGCAGTACCGCTGCATCGAGTTCTGCCTGGGCAACAAGAACGCGCTGATGCTGCGCCCGCACGCCCACCGCCCCGATCTGCTGGCCCAGGTGCAGGCCGACCTGCATGCCCCGTCGTTGTACGACGAAGCCCTGCGCCTGCTGGCCCGCCGCGGCCTGCCGGTGCCGGCCAGCCACCTGCAACGCGACTGGACCCTGCCCTACCCCGCCGACGACGCGGTCCAGGCCGCCTGGCTGCAGGTCTATCGCGACCCCAAGGCGCACTGGGACCTGTACCAGCTGGGCGAAGAGCTGACCGATCTGGAAGACGCCTTCCGCCTGTGGCGCTTTCGCCATGTGACGACGGTGGAACGTGTGATCGGCTTCAAGCGCGGCACCGGCGGCACCGGTGGCGTCAGCTATCTGCGGCAGATGCTGGACGTGGTGCTGTTTCCGGAGATCTGGCGCCTGCGCACGGAGCTGTAGCCCACGACGGCGCCCGACCGCCGACGCCCCTGTGCAGCCGGTTACGTGGCGGGGAGCTGGGTCGAATCAAGACCTACAGCAGCGCCGTCAGCGCGCGCTCGAAGCGCGCCACCGCGCCGTCGACGTCCTTGAGCTTGTCGATGCCGAACAGGCCGATGCGGAAGGCGCGGTAGTCGGCCGGTTCGTCCAGCGCCAGCGGCACGCCCGCGGCCACCTGCAGGCCTTGCGCGGCCCAGGCCTTGGTGTTGGCCCAGTCGGCATGGTCGGTGAAGCTGACGACCACGCCCGCGGCCTGCCAGCCCGGCGCCGCCACGCTGCGGATGCCCTTGCCTTCCAGCAGCGTGCGCACACGCACGCCCAACTCGAACTGCGCCGCCTTGGCGTTGTCGAAGCCGAAGGCCTGCGTTTCCTGCATCGCTGCGCGCAGCATGACCAGGCCGTCGGTGGGCAGGGTGGCGTGGTAGGTCATCGCGCCCTTCTCGTGCGCTTCCATGACCGCCAGCCACTTCTTCAGGTCCAGGCTGAAGCTGCTGCTGGTGGTGCCGTCGATGGCCTGGCGCGCGCGCTCGGACAACATCACCAGGCCGGCGCAGGGCGTGCTGCTCCAGCCCTTCTGCGGCGCGCTGACGAGCACATCGACGCCCGTGGCCGCCATGTCCACCCACACCGCGCCAGAGGCCACGCAGTCAAGCACGAACAGGCCGCCGTTTGCATGCACCGCGTCGGCGACGGCCTTCAGGTAGGCGTCGGGCAGCATCAGGCCGGCCGAGGTTTCGACATGCGGCGCAAAGACGACGTCGGGCCGGGTCTCGCGGATCGTCGCCACCACTTCGTCGATGGGCGCGGGTGCCAGCGGCGCCTTCGGGCCATCGCCCTGGAAGCGCGCCTTCAGCACCGCCACCTCGCCGGCCACGCCGCTCATCTCGAAGATCTGGCTCCAGCGGTAGCTGAACCAGCCGTTGCGCAGCACCAGCACGCGCTTGCCGCCGGCAAACTGCCGTGCCACCGCTTCCATGCCGAAGCTGCCGCTGCCGGGCACGACGATGGCCGACTGGGCGCCATAGACCTGCTTGAGCGTGGCCGACACGTCCTGCATCACGCCGGCAAAGCGGCGCGACATGTGGTTCAGGGCGCGGTCGGTGTAGACGACCGAGTATTCGAGCAGGCCGTCGGGGTCGACGTCGGGGCGCAGTGCGGGCATGGCCGTCTCCGGGCAGGTGGGATCGGTGCGCCAGGGTGCGCAGGGCGCGCAGGGTAGCACCGACCGCACCGGTGTCGCAGGCCTCGGCTATCGTGCCCCGGGTGAACCCCGCCGAACCCGTGCAGACTTCAGACACGTCCGCCGCCAAACCATCCGCGGACACCGCGCCTGCCGACACCCCACCCGGCCCCTGGGCCGTGGTGACGCCGGTGCTGCTGCTGAGCCTGGCAGGCCTGGCCGCGCTGCTGGCAGTGGCCTGGTGGGCGCTGGACCCCACGCCGCAGCGCCGGCTGGTCATCGCCACCGGCCCCGAACAGGGCGCCTACGCCGAGTTCGCCAAGGCCTACGTGCCCCTGTTGCGCAGCCATGGCCTGACGGTGGAACTGCGCGCCACCCAGGGCTCCAGCGAGAACCTGGCGCTGCTGCGACAGCCTCGCGGCGAAGTGCATGCCGCCTTTGTGCAGGGCGGGGCCGGGGACGGGGACGGGGACGGGGGCGCCAACGATGCCCCTGCGCCGCTGTCGCTGGGCAGCATTGCCGTAGAACCGCTGTGGCTCTTCTACCGCGTTGAACGCCT
>JBBSCX010000295.1:0-5015 GCA_038249905.1 Burkholderiales bacterium | reverse complement strand
CTTGGCGCTCAGTCCCTGATCCTGCAGCAGCCGGGTGCACAGGGGCGCGCCGCGCGGCAGCGCGACCAGCGCCTGACGGAATAAAAGACTTGGGGAAGATCCCATGGAGTGGACATTATTCCACTTTTTCTATGCACGCTAAGCCACGCAGGTAGTTCGGCAACTGGCTGTTGGAATAGAACTTTGGGCCTTCTACCCACAAGTCGAGAATTTCTAGATCTTTTTCATTCCAAGCAACGGGTTCAGCGAACGCTGAAACCTGGCTCCCAACTGAAATCAAGGGCGCGGCATCAGCACACCAAGGTCGCTAGGACAGCCCAACGAGGCTGCGAGGTCTGCATGACATGGATCTTCTCTGTCTTCCAGTGCTCGGCGGCTTCCCACCCGCGCTCTCCGGTGGTCAGCAAGTCCAGGCACGTCTGAATGGGCCCGGTTCCCTGAAGCGCGTGGGCAGGGGCATCGTCCCCATCCACACGCCGTCGTCGGCAGGTCGGTAGATGGTCACGTTCTCGCCCTTGTCGGAGGTCACGAGGTCGAGATGCTGCTAGCGCAGCCGTTGGCCACGTTCGTTGGCGTAAGGGTGTTCGCCCGCAAGGCGTGCATAGGCGCGGCCCGCCGCGCTACCGCGTACGAGGCAAGCAGGCTCGTCGTGCAGCGTGTTGGCCAGGACCTATTCAGATCAGCGCTGCTGGACTATTGGCAAGGCCGCTGCTGCATAACGGGCCTCGACATCCCCGTACTGCTGCGCGCCTCCCACATCAAGCCGTGGGCCGCGTGCACGTCGGACGACGAGCGGCCGGACGTTTTCAATGGCTTGCTTTTGGCGCCCCATCTCGACGCCCTGTTCGACGCGGGGCTGATGACGGTCGACGAAACCGGCTCGATCTGCCTGTCAAGTTCGATCGGTGCTGCCGCACGCACGAGTCTCGCTGTGCTTCAACCGCTTCGTGTGGATGGGCTGCGGCCTGAACACCTCAAGTACTTGAAGCACCACCGAGAAGTTGCCTGGCGGCCTTAGGGCTTGATCCACTCCACGGGGCGACCTAGACGACCCGCGATTGATGCGTGGGCACAGAGCCCAAAGGTCATTTCGAGTTCCGCGCCGACAACGCTGGGCACAGCGTGGGCACGAAATGGGCACAGGATGGGCACAAAGCAAAAAGCCACCCTGTTGGGTGGCTTCCGCTTTGCAGCTGACTCGTTGATTCAGCTGCTGTTTTCGTGGTTGCGGGGGCAAGATTTGAACTTGCGACCTTTGGGTTATGAGCCCAACGAGCTACCAGGCTGCTCCACCCCGCGACTGAGCCCGCAAGTGTAGCACAGGCGGAGCTGGCGCTGGCCGGGTGAGCCTCGCCGCCTCACGTGGCCTCGCCGCCAAACGCCATCAGGCGGTCGAGGTCGTGATCGCGCTTCAGCGTGTCGCGGCGTGTGCGGGCGTGGATGCGTTCGGCCCGCGCCTGTGCGCGCTGGCGCAGGCGGCGCCACACCCAGGCCTGCATCCCAGGCACCGTGCCGGCAGCCGCCGACAGCACGCGCGCCACGCGGCCGCCCAGCGCGGCGTGCTGCAGCAGCAGCGGGTCGTCGCGCGCCACCACGGCCTGGCAGGCACCGGGCTCGCCCTGGCGCGCGCAGCGGCCGATCAGTTGGCGGTCGATGCGAGGCGACTCGTGGTACTCGGTCAGCACCACGAACAAGCCGCCCAGCGCCGCCACACCCTCGCCCAGCGCGATGTCGGTGCCGCGGCCGGCCATGTTGGTGGCGACCGTGACGGCGCCGCGCTGGCCGGCGGCGGCGATGGTGGCGGCTTCCTCGGCGTCCTGGCGCGCGTTCAGCACGCGGTGCGGCAGGCCATGCGCGATCAGCACCGCACTCAGGGCTTCTGAGGCTTCCAGCGACCGTGTGCCCACCAGCACCGGCTGGCCCTGGGCCTGGCGCAGTGCCACGCAGCGCGCCACCGCGTGCCACTTCTCTTGCTGGCTGGCGCACACTTCGTCGGGCAGGTGGCGGCGCCGCCCGGGGCGGTGCGGCGGCACGACGACGGTCGACAGCCGGTACACAGCCGCCAGTTCGCGCCGAAGTTCGCGCGCCGTGCCGGTCATGCCGGACAAGCGCAGATAACGGGCGAAAAAGCGCTGGTAGGTGATGCGCGCCAGCGTGCGCGTCTGCTCGCTCAGCGGCACGCCTTCCTTGGTTTCGATGATCTGGTGCAGGCCCTGTTCCCAGTTGCGGCCGGGCAAAACGCGGCCGGTGTACTCGTCGATGATCTGCAGCTTCTGCTCGGCGTCGATCAGGTAGTGCTGGTCGCGGTGGAACAGATGCAGGGCACGCAGCGCCTGCGACACCAGGTGTTCACGCGGCTGCGCCGCGGCCCAGGGCGCAAGGCTGGTGCCGGCCGCACGCGCCGCCGCGATCAAGGGCTGGCACAGCAGCGCCACGCGTGCGCAGCCGGGGCTGCTGAGGTGCAGCTCACGCCGGCCTTCATCCAGCACGAAGTCCTGTCCCGGCTGCAGTTGCGCTGCCAGCGCCAGCGCCGGGGCAAAGGCCTCGGCCTGCGGCACGGCGCCGGCCTTCTCGGCCAGGATCAGCGGTGTGCGCGCCTCGTCCACCAGGATGCTGTCGGCCTCGTCGATGATGGCCAGGTGCAGGCCTCGCAGCAGCAGCGGCGCGGCCGTGCCGGCACCGTCGTGGAACAGCGCCCCGGCGCGCATCTGCACCGCGCTGGCGCGGCCGCGCAGGGCGACCCGGTCGCGCAGGTAGTCGAACACCAGTTCCTTGTTGGTGCAGTAGGTGATGTCGCAGCCGTAGGCGGCGCGCTTGGCCTCGGGCTGCAGGCCGTGCACCACGACGCCGGTGCGCAAGCCGAAGAAGGCAGCCAGACGCCCCATCTGCTGCGCGTCGCGCTGCGCCAGGTAGTCGTTGACGGTGACCACGTGCACCGGCACGCCGGCCAGCGCGGCCAGGGTCGCGGCCACGCCCGCGGTCAGGGTCTTGCCTTCGCCGGTATTCATCTCGGCCAGGCGGCCGCGCAGCAGGGTCGCGGCGCCGAACATCTGCACCGGATAGGGCCGCATCGCCAGCGTGCGCTGCGCCGCCTCGGCCATCAGCACCAGGGCCTCATGCAAGGGCTCGCGCGCGCCGCCGTGCACGGCCGCGCGGGCCAGTGCGCGCAGGCGCTGGCGCAGCGTGGCGTCGTCCAGCGCGGCCACGGCCACGCTTTCCGCCTGCTGGCGCCGCGCCAGCGCCGCCACCTCGCTCCGCACTGGGCGCAGCAAGGCGCCGTGCGCGGCGTCGGCCAGCACCCGGGCCCAGCGATCGCCGGCATGCGTGGCGCGGTCGCGGCGCTCGGGGTAGGCGCTGCGGGCCAGTGCCGCGTCGGCGCTCAGCAGCCGGGCTGTCATAGCACGTGGATGACCAAGAGCAAGAGAGACGGCAAGCGCACTGGCAGGTGGATCTGCATCGTCATCGCCACCCACCTCAGAGATTGAAAGTGGACAGGAAGGCGCGGCGCAGGCTGCGCCAGGCGCGCCAGCCCAGGGGCTCGGGCGGGTGTTCGAAACGCACATGCACGCGGCTGCCGAGAAAGCGGTCGGGCACATCGGGTGGCAGTTCAAGCTCGAAGTCGAACACCGATTCCACGGTCGTCAGCCCTTTCTCGTCGCGCGGGTCGGTGACGACCGGGCCGCCGCCCAGGGCGCCCAGGGCGGCGCTGGGCAGTTGGCGGGCCGCTGCCGGGGTGCTGCGCTTCAGCGTCGCGGGCCAGACCAGGGACAGGTCCTGCGCCGGCCGCACCGTCACCGCCAGCGTGGACAGGCGCACCAGGTCGACGTCGCCCTGCGGCAGCACCAGGCGCACCAGCGGCGGCTCGCCGGTGCGCAGGTAGCCCATCACCTCGCCCTGGCGCACCCAGCGGCCGGGCAGGTCGTCGGCGCGGTCCAGCAGCAATTCGCCGGCCACGGGGCTGCGCAGCGTCAGGCGCGCAGCGTCGTCGCGCAGGCGGGCCAGGGTGCCGGCCTCGCGCGCCAGGTCTTGCTCCAGCTGCTGCGCGCGCGCCACCGCGGCCGAGCCCCAGGCAGCATCGAACTGCGCCTGCACCTCTTCCACGCGCGCGGCCTGGCTCTCGATGCGCGCCGACAGCGCCGGCGCCACCGCCTCCAGCACGGCGTCGCCGGGCGCCAGCATCGCGCCGGGGCGGTGCAGCACCTGGTGCACGAAGCCGTCGCTGCCGGCGCGCAGGATGGCGCGCTCGGGCAGCCACAGCACGCCTTCGGTGACGGTGTGGTGCGGCCAGGGCAGCACGAACAGGCCCGCGCCCACGGCCAGCACCGCCCCGCCCAGGGCGCCGACGATGCGCCCCCCGCGGCCGGCAAAACGCGCCGCCGTGGCCAATGCCCACAAGCCCTTGGTCAGCGGCCACACCACGCCCAGGCCCACGGCCCACAGCGCAATGACGACACCGATCAGCAAGAACTGCTGCGCCACCAGCCAGGCGATGGTCAGCGACACGAACAGCCGGTACACATACGCCAGCGGCGCGTAGCCGATGAACCAGCGCTGCTCGGAACGCGTCGCCAGCGGCCTTTCGGCCTGGCGCACGCCGAAGGCGAAACGCTCGGCCAGGTACTGCCACCAGCGATTGGCGCGTGTGCCCAGGTTGGGGATCTCGACCACATCGGCCAGGATGAAGTAGCCGTCGTAACGCAGCAGCGGGTTGGCGTTGAAGAAGATCGTCGTCAGCCCCGCCAGCACCATCACGTCCCAGGCCAATGCGCGGGCCAGGCCCGGCTCCAGCGCCAGCCACAGGTAGAAGGCCAGCGCGGCGACGAAGATTTCGCCCAGCATGCCCGCGGCGCCCACCAGCGCCCGCTGCCACTTATTGGCAAAGGCCGACGCGGCCGAGGCGTCGACATAGGGCACGGGATAGAACACCAGCAGCATCACGCCCATCTCGTGCACCTCGCCGCCACGCAGGCGGCAGACGATGCCGTGCGACAGCTCGTGCACCACCTTCACCAGCG
>JBBSCX010000294.1:0-5046 GCA_038249905.1 Burkholderiales bacterium | reverse complement strand
CCCTGTCGCCCCGTGTCAGAGCCGGCGCGCCCAGGGGCCCAGCGTCATCTGCTCCGCGGTCACCAAGGCCCGGTCGAACTTGTGCGATGCCAGCAGCGACTTCGGTATCACCCCGGCCTGAACCCCGGCGGCGTAGGCCCAGCGCAGCGTGTCGAAGGGCAGGCTCAATAGGGGACTGCCCCAGGCGGGCGACGAGGTGTCGTAAGGCACCGGTCGGTCGACACCATGGATCCGGCTGCAGACATCTGGATTGACGGTCATCGTGGGACCTCCTAACAAGCGCACGCTAACACATTCAAGGGTTTACCATTACACGCAGCGCCCTTCCCAGTTTTCAGGGCTGGCGCAGGTCAGGCGCCAGGGGTCAGGCCTCTCTTTTCTCATTCCGACCCCGTCTGAGCAGGGAGACAAGACAGACATGACCCCCGCCGTGGGCGCGATCAGGCGGTCGGCGGGGCAGGCGTGCAGATCGCCCGGCAGCCGGGTGCTGTCGATCGCCAGCGCCGGTTCCAGCGGCGCCAACCGGACGCCCCGAAAGGCCCGGGGCAAATTGCACCCAGGGGGCTGGGGTCAGGTCTTTATTTTGAAGTCCCTGTCCGTCCCGTCCCACCCCTCCAAGTCAGCAAAGCGGCCTCAGGGGGGCCGGGGGGGGGTCGGGAGTAAGGTATCTCTTTCTTTCCGCCCCCCTCTGAGCGGCGAGAGACGAGAGTCTTGACCCCCGCCGTGTTGGGCCGCCGGGAAGGCAAGCTGGCGGCCATCCGCAGTCGACGGGTGTCCGGTCTTTAGTTTGAAGCCCCTGCCCGTCCCATCCCCGCCTCCAAGTCAGCAAAGCGCCCTCAGGGTCGCTTTTTTCGCCCTCGGTGCGAAACGCTGACGCCGGCGTGCAGAAACGGTCCCGTCAAGCGCGGCCCAGTCCTCTCTTGATGAGCTTCAGGCCGCCAGCACCGCCACGTGCCCCTGCCGGCCGTAGGCCAGCAAAGCGGCGTCGGCTGTTACCAGCGCAGCGCCGATGTGGCGGGCGGTGGCGACGATCAGGCGGTCGGCAGGGTCGGCGTGCAGATCGCCCGGCAGCCGGGTGCTGTCGATCGCCAGCGCCGGTTCCAGCGGCGCCAACCGGATGCCCGGAAGGCCCAGGGCGGCTTGCACCCACGCCGTGACGTCACGGTCCAGCACCAGCCGGCCCTTGGCCACCAGCATGCCGATCTCCCATGGCGTGATCGCACTGACCCACAGGCATTGCGCCTGTGCGGCCGTCTGGATACGTTCGCGCGCAGCGACACCAAGTCGGGCGTCGCCCACCATCAGCCAGACCAGCACATGCGTGTCGAGCAAGACAGCGGTCAAGCCTCAACCTCCCAGGATTCGGCGATCGGGGCGACGATGTCCTGCTGCGCCAGCACCGAGCCCGCCAGGGCACCGAAAAGCCCGCGTTCGGCCGGCAGCGGCACCAGGCGGGCGACCGGACGACCCCGCTTGGTGATGGTCAGCGGTTCGCCGTTGGCCGCCACGCGGTCGAGCAACTGCAGGCAGCGGGCCTTGAATTCACCGGCAGGGATGCTGGGCTCGCTCATCAAGATCTCCATGGTCATCGATCATGGTCATCCTAGCGAAGAGCAGGCGCTGGGGCAAGTTGCATCAGACCCGCGACGGTCAAGTCTTGCTTTTTGCCACCTCAGCAAATCGGAGTCAGAAAAGACCATCACTGCCCCTGCCGGCCGCAGGCCAGCAAGGCGGTGTCTGCCGTCACCCGCGTGGCGCCGGGCGGCGGGCTCAGCCGCCAGGCACCACGCCCACGCCGGCTGCCAGCGCGGCGGCAGCCAAGGCCTTGTCTCTCGTCGCCAGTGGCAGTTCGCTGCGCGGCACCGGATGCCGGTCCACTTCGATGGGAAGTTGCGCAAGGTGGGCCAGGACCTGCAGGGCGCGCTGCGCGTCAAGCCGCTGGCGCAAGCAGGCCGAGCGCAGAACGTTGGTGGTTTCCAGCTCCCAGATGGCGGGCACCCAAGCAGCATCGTCCAGCAGGCGCTGGGCAATGCCCTGGGTGTGCAGCGTGGCCTGGTCGGCAAGAAAACAGCCCGAGACCACCGAGTTGTCGAGAACGAAAGGCATCGTGCTCCCCTTGCTCAGGCTCTCAGTCGCGCCCGGCCTCGGTCACTTCACGCAATGGCGTGTCGAGCGTGACGCCTGATCGCAGGCTTTGCAGCGCTGCCAAGGCCTGCGCCACGGCCAGCCGCTGCGCGCTGCCTTGGGATTTTCGTGTGCCAGTGGCCGCCACACCCACCAGGCGCGCCACGGCCACGCCGGGCCGGGCCGGGCCGGGCCGGGCCGACAGGGCATCATCCTGCCGCGCTGAAGCCAATGCCCAAGCCCCGGGCACCGGCCCGCGCCACCGCCCGCGACTCTTGCCCCCTCGCTCTTGCCGCCCTCGCCCTCGCCCTCTCCCCCGCCCTTGCCGCCGCTGTTGCTGAGCCCCACCGTATGGCTGGCCCTGGCCGCCACCACGCTGCCCACATTGCTGGCCTGGAATGTGTCGCCGTCGCCGACGGCGCTGAACCAGGCGCTGGCCTTCGTGCGGTGGGGTGGCTTTGCGGCCATGTCGATGGCGGGGCTGCAGGCATCGGCCGCGGCCCGCGCCCCGTCGCCCCTCATCACCGGCGCCGCGCGCCGCACCGGGGCGCTGCTGGCCGCGCTGGCGCTGCTGGCGGGCGCCGCCGCAGCGTCGTGGGGGCTGGGCGCCCTGCCGTCCAGCCTGGGCCTTTCGGCCATCGGCACATTGGCTGCGGCGGCGGTGCTGGTGCTGGCCGGCGCGGCCGTGGGGCTGCGGGCAGACGCCGATCGGATGTTCGCCGCCCTGGCCTGGGGCCTGCTGCTGGCCGGGCTGCTGAACGTGGCCGTCGCGTGTGTGCAGGTGTTTGCGCCCGCGCTGGCCGACGGCGCCGTCATCGCACGGTCCAGCCTGCCCGGGCGCGCGGTGGGCAATCTGCGCCAGCCCAACCATCTCAGCAGCCTGTTGCTGTGGGCCTGCATCGCCGCCGTGGTGCTGGTGCAGATGGGCCGCCTGTCGCGCCGCGCCGGGGCCGTGGCGGGGCTGCTGCTGGTGGGCGCGGTGGTGCTGACCGCGTCGCGCACGGGGCTGCTGAGCGTGCTGCTGCTGGCGCTGTGGGGCGTCGCCGACCGCCGCCTGTCGCGCCCGGTGCGCGGCGCCTTGCTGGCCGCGCCCCTGGTGTACGCGCTGGCCTGGGGCGCGCTGGCGGGCTGGGCCGCGGCCACGGCGCACAATTTCGGCGGCAGCGCCAGGCTGGCCGAGACCGACATCTCCAGTTCGCGCTTCGCGATCTGGAGCAACACGCTGGACCTGATCCGCCAGCACCCGTGGACGGGCGTGGGCTGGGGCGAGTTCAACTTTGCGTGGACGCTGACACCCTTCCCCGGCCGGCCGGTGGCATTGTTCGACCACACCCACAACCTGCCGCTGCAACTGGCGGTTGAATTGGGCCTGCCGCTGGCGGCCGTGGTCGCCGGCCTGCTGGGCTGGGCGCTGTGGCGGGCGGCGCGGGCGGCCTGGGACGGCGGCGCGGGTGGCGACGTCAGCGGCAACGTCAGCGGCAACCTCAGCAGCAACGTCAGCGGCAACCTCAGCGCCAACGTCACTGGCCAAGACAGCAGCACCGACAGTGCCCTCGGCATGGCCCGCCGCGGTGCCGTGATGGCGGTGCTGATGATCGGTCTGCACAGCCTGCTGGAGTACCCGCTGTGGTACGCCTACTTCCTGCTGCCGACGGCGTGGTTGTGGGGCTTTGCGCTGGGTGCGGCGCGGCCGCAGGCGGCGGCAGGCGCAAGTGCGGGCGCTGCCGCCAAGCCGGTGCTGATGGCGCGGGGCGCGGCGACGGCGCTGGGCGGTGTGGTCATGGCCGCGGATTACAGCCGCGTGGCCGCCATCTTCAGCGCCGGCAGCATCCAGCCGCTGGCCCAGCGCGTGGCGGCGGGCCAGCGCAGCCTGTTCTTTGCCCACCATGCCGACTACGCGGCGTTGACCTCGGGCCTGCCCATCGGCGGCCAGGACCAGCCCTTCGGCCGCGCCACGCATTACCTGCTGGACACGCGGCTGATGCTGGCCTGGGCGCGCCACCGTGCTGCGCTGGGCGATGCCGATGGCGCGCGGCACTTGGCGGCGCGGCTGCGCGAGTTCCGCAACCCGGGGTCGCGGGCCTACTTCGCCGTTTGCGATGCCGAGCCTGCGGCATCGGGTGCCGCAAGCTCGGACGCAACCGCAACCGCAACCGCACCCACAACCGCAGCCGCAACCGCAGCCACCGCCTCGGCCCCGCCGCTGCAGTGCCAGGCGCCGCAGCGCGACCTGCCGTGGCAGGCGTTCGTGGACCGCTGATCAGCGCTGGGGCGGGCCGGCGTCGGCCACCCAGTCGCCGCTCTTGCCGCCGCTCTTGGCCAGCACGCGGATGTCCGTCATCACCATGCCGCGGTCGGCGGCCTTGCACATGTCGTAGATGGTCAGCAGTCCCAGTTGCACAGCGGTCAGCGCTTCCATCTCGACGCCGGTGCGGCCGTGGGTCTCGACCTGTGCGGTGCAGTGCACGGTGGACGTGACCGCATCGAGTGCAAAGTCGACCTGCACGCGGGTGATGGGCAGCGGGTGGCACAGCGGGATCAGGTCGGCCGTGCGCTTGGCGCCCTGGATGGCGGCGATGCGCGCAATGCCGATGACGTCACCCTTCTTGGCCGTGCCCTGGGCGATCTGCGCCAGCGTGGCGGGCTGCATGCGGATGCTGCCCGCAGCACGCGCCACGCGGTGGGTTTCGGCCTTGGCGCCCACGTCCACCATGTGCGCCTGGCCCTGGGCGTCGAAGTGGGTGAATGGCGAGGCCGGTGGCGTGGTCATGGGGCGCAGCAATCTTCAGCAACACGAGACTGTCATGATAGGAGCGACACCATGAAGCCAGCCCCGACCCACCGCCGCTCTTCCCGCCCGCACGACGCACTGGTGTGCGCGATGGTCGCGGTGCGTGCGGTGCGTGCGGTGTGTGCGGTGTG
>JBBSCX010000293.1:0-5054 GCA_038249905.1 Burkholderiales bacterium | reverse complement strand
TGGACCGTCAGCTGGCTGGGCACCACGCACGGCATGGAAAACCGGCTGGTGCCGCCGCAGGCCGAATCACACATCGCGATGGACCGCATTGCCTTCAGCGGTCTGCGCGGCAAGGGCCTGCTGCACACCGCCACCGGCGGGCTGCGCCTCTTGAAGGCCTTCTGGGACTGCTTCGGCCACCTGCGCCGCCGCAGCGCCGATGCGGTGCTGGGCATGGGCGGCTATGTGTGTTTTCCGGGCGGCATGATGGCTTCGCTGCTGAACAAACCGCTGGTGTTGGTGAATGCCGACGCCGCGCTGCTGCTGTCCAACAAGAGCCTGCTGCCGGTGGCCGATGCCGTGGCCTTCGGCTTTGCCGGCGCGGCGGCGGGGCAGGTGAAGCACGGCGTGGTCACCGGCAACCCGGTGCGGGCCGAGATCGAGGCGCTGCCCGCGCCGGCCGAACGTTATGCCGGCCGCAGCGGCCCCTTGCGCCTGCTGGTGGTGGGGGGCAGCCTGGGCGCGCAGGTGCTGAACCAGACCGTGCCGGCGGCGCTGGCCCTGCTGCCCGAGGCCCAGCGCCCGCGGGTGACGCACCAGACCGGCAGCGCCCAGGCCGACCGCGTGCGCGCGGCCTATGCCGCGGCCGGCATCGCTGCCGAGGTGCTGCCCTTCATCGACGACATGCCGGCGCGGCTGGCGGCCTGCGACCTGATGGTGTGTCGCGCCGGGGCCATCACCGTCAGCGAACTCTGCGCCGCCGGCGTGCCCGCGGTGCTGGTGCCGCTGGTGCTGAGCACCACCGCGCATCAGCGCGACAACGCGGCCTGGATGGCGGGGCAGGGGGCAGCGCTGCATATGCCGCAAAGCGAACTGACGGCCGAGAAGCTGGCGCAGGTGATCGTGGCGCTGGACCGGCCGCAATTGCTGGCGATGGCCGAAAAGGCGCATGCATTGGCAAGGCCCCAGGCCGCCGCGCGCGTGGCCGATCTGATCGAACAGCAGGTGCGACGCGCATGAAGCACGCTGTCAAGCACATCCACTTCGTCATGAACATGACGATGCCGACGAAGGCTTTGTGGTGTGCCGAGGTCTGCGCATGAAGCACGCTGTCAAGCACATCCACTTCGTCGGCGTGGGCGGCTCCGGCATGAGCGCCATCGCCGAGATCCTGCACGCACTGGGCTACAAGGTCAGCGGGTCAGACCTGCAGGCCAGCGATGTCACGCAGCGCCTGGCCGCCCTGGGCGTCACCGTCTTCATCGGCCATGACGCGGCCCACATCGCCGGGGCGCAGGCGGTGGTCACGTCCACGGCGGTGCGACTGGACAACCCCGAGGTACTGGCCGCGCGTGCGCAGCGCGTGCCGGTGGTGGCGCGCGCCGTGCTGCTGGCCGAACTGATGCGGCGCAAGACCGGCATCGCCATCGCTGGCACCCACGGCAAGACGACCACGACCTCGCTGACCGCCAGCGTGCTGGCCGAGGCCGGGCTGGACCCGACCTATGTCATCGGCGGGCAACTCATGGCCGCTGGCGCTGTGCTGGGCGCCGCCTCCGAGCCTTCTTCCGGCGCCAGACTGGGCCAGGGCGACCTGATCGTCGTCGAGGCCGACGAGAGCGACGCCAGCTTCTTGCACCTGGGCCCCATCGTCGCTGTCGTCACCAACATCGACGCCGACCACATGGACACCTACGGCCACAGCCTGGCGCGGCTGCACCAGGCCTTTGTCGACTTCCTGCACCGCCTGCCCTTCTACGGCCGTGCCGTCATGTGTACCGACGACGCCGGCGTGCGCGCGGTGCTGCCGCGGGTGGAGCGCCCCATCACCACGTACGGCCTGGACCAAGGCGCCTACCTGCGTGCGGTGGATGTGCAGGCCCTGTCCGGCGGGCGCATGCAGTTCACGGCCCGCCAGGCCGGCCATGCCGACCTGCCTTTGACGCTGGCCCTGGCCGGTGCGCACAACGTGCGCAACGCGCTGGCGGCACTGGCCGTGGCGCGTGAATTTGGCGCTGCCGATGCCGCCGTGCAGCGCGCCCTGGCCGGCTTTGGCGGTGTCGGCCGGCGCTTCGAGCGCCATGGCGATCTGCCCGCCGCCGACGGCGGCCACTACACCCTGGTCGACGACTACGGCCACCACCCGGTGGAGATGGCCGCGGTGCTGGACGCCGCGCGCGGCGCCTTCCCCGGCCGCCGTCTGATGCTGGCCTTCCAGCCCCACCGCTACACCCGGACGCGCGACTGCGCGGCCGACTTCGTGGCCGTGATGGCGCGCTTCGATGCCGTGCTGCTGACGGAGGTGTATGCCGCCGGTGAAGCCCCGATTGCCGGCGCCGACGGCCGTGCCCTGGCCAGTGCGCTGCTGGCTGCGACCGGCGCCGCGCCGCTGTTCGTGCCCGATGTGCAGGGCCTGGCCGCGGCCATTGCCGGCATGGCCGACGACGGCGACGTGGTCATCGTGATGGGCGCCGGATCGATCGCCGCCGTGCCGCAGCAATTGCGTCAACGCCTCAAGGTGTTGGCATGAAGGCGGACGTCGTCAACCTGGGCAAGGTGGCCGTGCTGATGGGCGGCCGCAGTGCCGAACGCGCGGTGTCGCTGATGTCGGGCACCGGCGTGCTGCAGGCATTGCAATCGCAAGGTATCGATGCCCATGCCTTCGACCCGGCAGAACGCCCGCTGTGGGACCTGCGCGCTGAAGGATTTCAACGCGCCTTCATCGCCCTGCACGGCCGCCATGGCGAAGACGGCACGGTGCAGGGCGCGCTGGAATTGATGGGCATCCCCTACACCGGCAGCGGCGTGATGGCCAGCGCGGTGGCAATGGACAAAGTCATGACCAAGCGCGTGTGGACGGCCGAGGGCCTGCCCACGCCGCGCTGGGTGCAATTGGCGCCCGATGCGCAAACGCGCGAACAAGTGATGACGGTGCCCGACCGCATCGGCCTGCCGCTGATCGTCAAGCCGCCACGCGAAGGTTCGTCCATCGGCATTACCAAGGTGCAGGGCTACAGCGACATGTCAGATGCCGTGGCGCTGGCCGCGCAATACGACGCCGATGTGCTGTGCGAAGAATTCATCACCGGCATTGAATTGACCTGCCCCGTGCTGGGCGGAGGCACCGCCGCCCGCGCCTTGCCGGTGGTACGAATTGCCGCCCCCGACGGCAATTACGACTTCCAGAACAAGTACTACACCGACGACGTCAAGTACCACGTGCCGAGTGGGTTGACGGCAGAGGAAGACGCCGAGGTGCAGCGCCTGACCCTGGCCGCCTACGGCAGCCTGGGCTGCCGCGGCTGGGGCCGCGCCGACCTGATGCGCCGCGACAGCGACGGCGCGTTGTTTCTGCTGGAAATGAACACCAGCCCCGGCATGACCGGGCATTCGTTGGTGCCGATGTCTGCGCGCGCCGCCGGCATCAGTTACGAGGCGCTGTGCCTGCAGATCCTGCAGCAGGCGACGCTGGACGCGCGGCCCGGCCGCGGCGGTGTGCGCGACGACGCCCCAGACGCCTGAGTGACCGTCTTCCCGACCCCCTGAACAACCGTCTGTACGACAGCCCCCTCATCCCCATGGCCACCCGCACGCCCTCCACCGCACGCCCACCGGCCGGCGCGACGCGCCTGCTGCGCCGTGCTGTGCCAGCGGGCGGTGTGGCGGCAGGCCCGCTGCCGCTGGACGTGCGGCTGATGAATGCCGCCAGCGCCTTCATCGCCGCACTGATGCTGGCCGGCCTGGCCTGGGGCACCGTGCAGTGGTTGACACGTTCGCCGGTGTTCACCTTGCAGCGCATCGAATTGGCCGGCGATTTGCAACGCAACAGCGTGCCCACCATTCGCGCCAATGCCGCGCCGCAATTGCAGGGCAACTTCTTCGCCGTCGATTTGCAGGCCGCGCAGGCCGCATTCCAGGCCGTGCCCTGGGTGCGCCATGCGGTGGTGCGCCGCGTCTGGCCCGACAGCCTGCGGGTGGTGCTGGAAGAACACCGCGTGGCCGCGCTTTGGGAAGGCGCTTCCGCTGTCGGCACCGACTCCGGCGACGACAACGAACCGGCCATCGAACGCCTGGTCAACACCCATGGCGAGGTCTTCGACGCCAACCTGGGCGAGGTCGAGGACGACGGCCTGCCCGTCCTATCCGGCCCCGATGGCAGCGCCCCCACGGCCCTGGCGCTGTACCGCCGCCTGGCCCCCACTTTCGGGCCGCTGGGCGTGCAGGTGCAGCGCGTGGCGCAGACGGCGCGCGGGTCGTGGCGGTTGCGCCTGGACAACGGCGCCGTGATCGAACTGGGGCGCGGCACCGAAGACCTGCTGGTGGCGCGCACCGAACGATTCGTGCGCACGCTGACGCAGGTGACGGCACGCTGGAATGCCCCGCTGCAATACGCCGATCTGCGCCACGGCGACGGCTATGCCGTGCGCCTGGCCGGCGTGGGCACACAACCCGCGGCTGTCGCTGGCGCGGCGCCGTCTGCAGCGCCCGGCCCGGCCCGCGCGGCCGGCAACAACTGAAGGACAAGCGCACATGCCCAAGGACTACAAGGACATGGTGTTCGGACTGGACATCGGCACCGCCAAGGTGATGGTGGTGGCCGCCGAGGTGATGGAAGACGGCGAACTGCGCGTCGCCGGCCTGGGTGTGGCCACCACGCACGGCCTGAAGCGTGGTGTGGTCGTGAACATCGACGCCACCGTGCAGAGCATCCAGCAGGCGCTGAAAGAGGCCGAGATGATGGCCGCCTGCAAGATCGCCAACGTCTACACCGGCATCACCGGCAGCCACATCCGGGGCCAGAACAGCACCGGCATGGTCATCGTGCGCGACAACCGCGAGGTCACGCCCACCGACGTGGCCCGTGTGGTCGAAACAGCCAAGGCCATCAACATCCCCAACGACCAGCGCCTGCTGTTGGTCGAGCCGCAGGAATTTGTCATCGACGGGCACGAGGTGAAAGAGCCCATCGGCATGTCCGGCAGCCGACTGGAGGTGAAGGTGCACATCGTCACCGGCGCGCAGAGCGCGGCCGAGAACATCCTGAAGTGCGTGCGCCGCTGCGGTCTGGAAGTGGC
>JBBSCX010000292.1:0-5054 GCA_038249905.1 Burkholderiales bacterium | reverse complement strand
CGCATGCTGGCCGGGGCCGAGGTGCAGGTGGCGACGCTGCGCACCCGGGTGTCTGAGTTCGGTGGACGCGTGGCTTCGGCGCGCGAGTCGATGAAGACAGCGCCGGCGATCGAGGCCGAGGCCGCGCAGCTCAATCGCGACTACACCATCATCAAGCGCAACTACGAGGACCTGGTCGCGCGCCGGCAGACGGCGGTCATGTCCGGCGAGCTGGAGGTGGCTTCGGGCGTGGCCGACTTCCGCCTCATCGACCCACCGCGTGTTTCGCCCAAGCCGGTGTCACCCAACCGCATCGCATTGCTGCCGCTGGCGCTGTTGGCGGCACTCGGGTGCGGTCTGCTGCTGACCTTCCTGCTCAGCCAGCTGCGCCCGTCCTTCTACGACGCCAGCGACCTGCGCGCCAAGACCGGCCTGCCGCTGCTCGGCGTGGTGGCGATGCGGGTCGACGACCAGGCGCGCCGCAAGCAGCGTGGCAGCCTGCTGCGCTTCGCGGCAGCCACCGGCAGCCTGATCGGCGCCTTCGGCATCGGTCTGGCCGCCTTGGCCACCATTGCCGGCTGAGCCTTTTTCCACCGACGCATCGCCACGAGAGGTCCTGCCTTGTCCAGTGTCATCGAACAGGCCGCAGAGAGACTGGCCCAGCTCCGTGCCGCGGGCGTCGAGATCCCCGAGATCACGCCTATGGCGCCGACGGCAGGTGCCGCGACTGCCAATGCGCCTGCGTCGCTCGCGCCAAGTACAACCCATGCGGATGCCTCACGGCCGGCGCCACCCATGTCGCGCCGGGTGGACATCGACCTGGCGATGCTGGCCTCCTACGGCTTCATCACGCCCGACTCACCGCGCACGTTGATCTCCGACCAGTTCCGCGTCATCAAGCGGCCGCTGATCGCCAATGCCATGGGCAAGGGCGCGGCCACGGTGAAACATGGCAACCTGATCATGATCACCAGCGCGCTGGCCGGTGAGGGCAAGACCTACAACTCGGTCAATCTGGCGATGAGCATCGCCGCCGAACTCGACCACACCGTGATGCTGGTCGACGCCGACGTCGCCCGCCCCTCGGTGCTGCGTACCCTCGGCCTGCCGAACGGGCCCGGGCTGCTGGACTTGCTGGAAGGCAAGGCCGAACTGGCCGACGTGCTGCTGCGCACCAACGTCGACAAGCTCACGCTGTTGCCGGCGGGCACGCCGCACCGTCGCGCCACCGAGCTGCTGGCGAGCGAGGCGATGAACCGTCTGCTGGACGAAATGGCCACGCGCTACAGCGACCGCATCGTGATCTTCGACTCGCCGCCGCTGCTGCTGACGACTGAATCGCGCGTGCTGGCCACGCACATGGGGCAGATCGTCATCGTCGTGCAGGCCGGCCGCACGCTGCAGTCCAGCGTCCAGCATGCGCTGAGCACCATCGAGTCCTGCCCGCTGCGGCTGATGGTGCTGAACAAGTCCACTTCCGACGGGGCTGGCGGATATGGCTACGGCTATGGATACGGCTATGGCTATGGCCAGGGCGGTTACGGCTATGGTCACGGCCAGGGTGGCGGCGACGCGGCCGATGCGCCGGCTGGCGCTGCCGCACCGGACGACGCCGGCAAGTCGGCGTGAAGCACGGGCACATGACAGGCCGATGCAGGACACGGCGCAAGGCGGCCGCCCCTGCACGCGCTGCTGCGCGCCTGTGCGTCACCGGCCTGGGCGGACTGCTGGTGGCAGCGGCCGGTGGCGTGCCGGGCTTGGCGCAGGCGCAGGGCCGCAGCCTCGCGCTGACCCCCAGCTTCAGCGCGACGCAGCAGTTCACCGACAACCGCGACTTGAGCGCCACCGACCGCCAGGCCGACTCCATCACCACCTTCAGCCCGGGTCTGCGGCTGTCGAGTGGCGGCGGGCGCATCCGCGGCACGCTCGACTACTCGCTGAACGGCACGGTCTATGCGCAGCGGTCCGAGGCCAACAACATTTCGCAGGCGCTGTCGGCCGGTCTCAATGCCGAACTGTATGAGCGCCACGCTTTCCTCGACGCCCGCGCCTCGATCTCGCAGCAGTCGATCTCGGCGCTGAACCTGCAGGGCACCAGTCGCCCCAACACCATCAACCCCAACAGCACCGAACTGCGCAGCCTGAGTCTGACGCCGTCGGTGCGCGGGCGGCCCTTCGACCTTGCGGATTTCAATGCTTCGGTCACGTCCACCTTGTCGCAGAGCGCAGACAACATCAGCAGCGACACCGCCACCCACACGTACCTGGTGCGCCTGGGCGATGGCGGTGCCGGCCTGGGCTGGTCGCTGGACGGCAGCCGCTCGATCAGCGACTTCGACCGCGGCCGCCGCACCACGCAGGACCGCGTCACCGCGCAGCTGAACTACAGGTTCAGCAGCGGGCTCAACGCCTTCGCGCGCGCAGGCCGCGAACGCGACAACGTGCAGTCGGCCGACTTCAAGCCGCGCGACACCTGGGGCGCGGGTTTCACCTGGCAGCCGACGCCTCGCACCAGCGTCAGCGCGCAGGCCGACCGGCGCTTCTTCGGCGACAGCCACAGCGTGAGCGTCAGCCACCGCATGCGGCGTTCGGTGTTCAGCTACAGCGACTCGCGCAGCAGCACCGAGAACACGGCCGGGGCCGGGGCCACGTTCTCGGTCTACGAGCAGTACTTCCAGCAGTTCGAGTCGCTGGAGCGCGACCCTGTGCTGCGCGACATCCTCGTGCGCGCCTTCCTGCAGGCGGCCGGGCTGGACCCGAACCAGCGCCTGAGCGGCGGCTTTCTCAGCTCGGCGGTCAGTCTGCAGCGCAGCCAGAACCTGTCGTATGCACTGCAGGGCCTGCGCAACAACTTCGTGTTGTCGGCCTTCGCCACCTCGACGCGACGCCTGGACCGCTTCAGCAACGCGCAGGACGACCTGTCCGACGTCGATGTGCTGCGCCAGCGCGGCTTCAGCGCCAGTCTTTCACACCGCATGACGCCGACTTCGTCTATGGTGCTGAGCTTGAGCCAGCAAAAGACCGTGGGCACGACGGACCTGCTAGACAACGACCTGAACGCCGCCAGCCTGGCGTGGACCACGCGTCTCGGCCGCAGTGCCGATTTCTCCGCGTCGTTGCGCCACAGCAAGGCCGGCGGCACCAACCCCTACACCGAGTCGGCGCTGCTCGGGACCTTCAGCATGCGGTTCTGACCATGTACGAAGCTTTCTTCGGCCTGAGCAGCAAGCCCTTCCAGCTCAACCCCGACCCCGCTTTCTATTTCGGCAGCAAGCAGCACCGGCGGGCCAAGGCCTACCTGGAGTACGGGGTCTCGCGCAACGAGGGCTTCATCGTCATCACTGGCGAGATCGGCGCCGGCAAGACCATGGTGCTGCGCAGCCTGATCGAGGGCCTGAACGGCAGCAACGTCGTCACCGGCCATCTCGTTACCACGCAGTTGGGCGCCGAAGACACATTGCGCATGGTCGGCGCCGCCTTCGGCTTTCGCGTCAAGGACGTGCCCAAGAGCGAATTGCTGATCACGCTCGAAGCCTTTCTGATCAGCCAGACCAGCAAGGGCAAGCGTTGCCTGCTGGTGGTGGACGAGGCGCAGAACCTGAGCCCGCGCGCGGTCGAAGAACTGCGCATGCTCAGCAATTTCCAGTTCGGCAACCAGGCCCTGCTGCAGAGCTTTCTGGTGGGCCAGCCCGAGTTCCGCGAGATCCTGCAGCGCCCGGAGATGGAGCAGTTCCGCCAGCGCGTGGCCGCCACCTGCCATATCGGCCCGCTGGACCAGGACGAGACGCGCGGCTATATCGAGCACCGGCTCAAGTGCGCAGGCAGCAACGGCAAGCCCAGCTTCGACCCCGCTGCTTTCGAGGGCATCTACAAGGCCACCCAGGGCATTCCGCGGCGCATCAATTCGGTCTGCGATCGCCTGCTGCTGGCCGGCTTTCTGGCCGGGCGCACCCATCTGACGGCAGAGGATGTGGCCGAGGTGGTGCTGGAATTCGAACAGGAAGGCGCCGTGCCCACGCGGGCGAACGCCGCCGTGGCCGTCAGCGCCAGCGGTGAGCCGTTGATGCCCGGCGGCGCCGCCGGCGCGGTGCTGGATGTCGACCTGAGCCAGCTGAAGCTCGACTCGGAAACGGCCACCGGCATGGGCCAGCAGCTGGCCGCGCTCACCGCCGACGCCCGCGCCGATCAATTGCAGCGGCTCGAGCGTGGCCTGTTGCGCCTGGAGCGCATCAATGTGCAGACGTTGAACCTGCTGCAGAAGCTGGTCGAGGCCGTCGCCAAGCCGACCGATCGCAAGCCATGAACGTCGCCGCGAAACCTGCGGCCGCGGCCGCAGCGGCCATGGGCCCGGTGATGTGCATCGTCGGCGCGCGCCCCAACTTCATGAAGATGGCGCCCATCCTGCGCGCCCTGTCGGCGCACCAGCCGCCCATCCCGGCGCTGCTGGTGCACACCGGCCAGCACTACGACGCGCGCATGAGCGACCAGCTTTTCGCCGACCTGCGCCTGCCCGAGCCCGACCTGAACCTCGAAGTCGGCAGCGGCAGCCATGCGGTGCAGACGGCCGAGGTGATGAAGCGCTTCGAGCCCGCTGTCGACGCGCACCATCCCAGCTGCGTGCTGGTCGTCGGCGACGTCAACTCCACGCTCGCCTGCACCCTGGTGGCGGTGAAGAAGGGCATCCCCGTCGTGCACGTCGAGGCCGGCTTGCGCAGCTGGGACCGGCGCATGCCCGAAGAGATCAACCGCGTGCTCACCGACCAGGTGGCCGACCGCCTGTACACCACCGAGCGCAGCGCCGCCGACAACCTGGCGCGCGAGGGCATCGGCGCTGAACGTGTGTGCTTCGCCGGCAACGTCATGATCGACTCGCTGCTGGACAGCCGCGAACATGCCCGCCCGGCAGCGCAGACGCTGCGGGCCCATGGCGTCGACCCGGCACTGCTGGCACACCCGCGCGGCTATGGTGTCGTCACCCTGCACCGCCCGTCCAACGTCGACGACGCCGACACCCTGCGCAATCTGCTCGGTGTGCTGGCCGAGGTCGCGCAGCATCTGCCGCTGGTGTTTGCGCT
>JBBSCX010000291.1:0-5056 GCA_038249905.1 Burkholderiales bacterium | reverse complement strand
GCAGTCAATCTCGCAGTCAATGTCTCAGTTTGTAGCCGGTGGCGAGCAGCCGCAGCGCGATCGCCGCCACGGCCACGAAGCTGCTGCCGACGATGGCCAGGCTGAGCCAGGGCGAGACGTCACTGACACCGAAGAAGCCGCGGCGGAAGCCGTCGACCATGTAGAAAAAGGGATTGAGGTGGCTCACCGTTTGCCACGCCGGCGGCAGTGAATGCACCGAGTAGAAGACGCCTGACAGCATCGTCAGCGGCACGACGATGAAGTTCTGGAAGGCCGCGGTCTGGTCGAACTTCTCCGCCCACAGCCCGGCGATCAAGCCCAGCGCACCCATCAGGCCCGCGCCCAGCACCGCAAAGACCAGCATCCACCAAGGCTCGGCCAGCGCCAGCGGCGCGAACCACACGGTAGCCAGCAGCACGCCCAGCCCCACCGCCAGCCCGCGCAGCACAGACGCGCCGACATAGGCCACGAACCAGTCGCGGTGCGACAGCGGGGTGACGAGCAGGAACACCAGGTTGCCCGTCACCTTGCTCTGGATCAGGCTGCTGCTGCTGTTGGCAAAGGCGTTCTGCAGCACGCTCATCATCACCAGCCCGGGCACCAGAAAGCTGAGGTAACCGACGCCAGGGAACACCTCCACCCGGCCCTGCAATACGTGGCCGAAGATCAGCAGGTACAGCACCGCCGTCAGCACCGGCGCGCCCACGGTCTGCACGCTGACCTTCCAGAAGCGCAATACCTCCTTGCGCAGCAGCGTGGCCGCACCGGCCATCATGTCGCCGCCTCGGCACTGCCCTGCTGCATCAGTTCCAGGAACACGTCCTCCAGGTCGGCGCGGCCGATCTCCAGGTCTTCGGCCTTGATGCCGGCGGCGCGCAGCGTGGCCAAAAAGTGCTCGACCTCGGCCGCGTCGTGCGCCTTCAACTGCACGATGCGCCCGGTGACGCGGGCCTGCGCCGCCAGCGCCGGCGGCAACGCGGCGTCGGTCTTGAATCGCAGCATGGTGCTGGCCATGCCCGACAGCAAAGCAGAGGTGCGGTCCAGCGCCACCACGCGACCCTTCTTCAGCATCGCGATGCGGCCGCACAGGGCTTCAGCCTCTTCCAGGTAGTGCGTCGTCAGCAGCACGGTATGGCCCTGCTTGTTCAGGCGGCCGATGAAGTGCCACAGCGTTTGACGCAGCTCGACATCGACGCCCGCGGTGGGCTCGTCGAGCACGATCACTGGCGGCTTGTGCACCAGCGCCTGCGCCACCAGCACGCGGCGCTTCATACCGCCGGACAGCTGCCGCATGTTGGCGTCGGCCTTGTCGGCCAGACCCAGTTCGGACAGCAACTCGTCGATCCAGGCGCCGTTGCGCTTGACGCCGAAGTAGCCGCTCTGGATGGCCAGCGTTTCGCGCACGCTGAAGAAGGGGTCGAACACCAGTTCCTGCGGGACCAGGCCCAGGGCGCGTCGTGCGGCGGCGAAGTCGGCGACGACATCGTGGCCCATCACGCGCGCGTGGCCGGCAGTGGCGCGTGTGAGCCCGGCCAGGATGCTGATCAGCGTCGTCTTGCCCGCGCCATTGGGGCCCAGCAGGCCGAAGAACTCGCCTTGCTCGATGTCGAAGCTGACTCCGTCGAGCGCACGCAACTCACCGCGCGCGCCCTTCTTGCTGCCGTAGATCTTGCTGAGGTGGTCGAAACTGACGGCAGGCATGGGGGCAGAGGTGGCCTGAACGCAGGTCCAGCGCGGGATTGTAGGCAGCCGCAGCCTGCAGACCCGGTGTGAGAATGCGCCGCACCATGGCCACCGCACGCAAGCAGACCAAGGCGCCGCGGCGCACCGCCGAGCGCATTCTTGAAGTGACGCTCGACCTGTTCAACCGCTTCGGTGAACCCAACGTCAGCACCACCGCGATCTCGGCCGAGATGGGCATCAGCCCGGGCAACCTGTACTACCACTACCCGGCCAAGGACGAGCTGATCAACACCCTGTTCGATCGCTACGAAAATGCGCTTGACGAACTGCTGCGCGCCGCCGACGGCGTCGAGAACGTCGAAGACGCGTGGCTCTTTTTTCATATGCTGTTCGAGCTGATCTGGCAGTACCGCTTCCTGTACCGCGACCTGAACGACCTGCTGAGCAAGAACCGACGGCTGGAGATGCACTTCCAGTTTGTGCTGCAGCACAAGGGCCGTGCGGTGCGCGCGGTGTTCGACGGCCTGTCGCGCAACCGCGCCATGCGCATCGAGCAGCGCGAGGCGCAGCCGCTGTCCACCGCCATGGTGGTGGTGCTGACCTACTGGCTCAGCTACGAATACGTGCGTGAACCGCGCCGCGCGCTGGAGGCCGAGGCCGCTGCCGCGTCATTGGCGCGCGGCGCCTTCCATGTGCTGTCGCTGCTGCTGCCGCACCTGGACGAGACCTCTCGGCAGCATCTCCACGCGCTGGCCGGCGAATATGCTGGCATCAGCGCTGGAATAGGCGCTGGAATGAGCGCTGGCACCAGCGCCGGCCTCAGCTGACCTCGCCGCCGAAGCGCTTGATCAGGTTGTCGATGTACTTGTCGACCAGCTTCTCGAATTCGCTCTCGACCACCGGCGCCACCACCATCTTCATCAAGCCGGGCAGCGGCACGTTGACCTCGCCCGCCGTCTTCAATGTGATGGCCGTGCCCTTCTTGCCTTCGACGACTTTCCAGCTGCCGCCCACCAGGGCATTGCCCTCGCCTTTGACCGGCGTCCACACCACCGTGCCCTTCTTGCGGTCGGACACGTACTTGCTGGCGTAGATGGTCTGGATGTTGACCTGCGCCGTGCCCACCTTCTCCATCTCCCAGCGGTAGACCCCGTCGCCCAGGTCCACCAGCTTGTGCACCTTGGGAAAGAAGCCGACCGAGGTGGGCACGTCGGACAGCACGTCGAACACCTCGCCATAGGGCGCCTTGACGGTGAACTCGTAGCCGAGGTCGATCTTGACGGTGACGGTCATGGTGCGGTTCTCCAGGCGAAAGGGGGTCGTGAAGGCAGGGCCTGGCTCAGGCCGCGGATGCGGCATCTTCGCCCCAGGGCAGCATCAGGGCCAGGTACAGCAGCTGCTCGAACTCGGGCTCGAAGCAGTCGATGATGCGCTGCGGCTCGGGGCACAGGGCCTCGTCGGTGATGAGGCCGAACTGCACCCCGCCGCCATAGCTGAGGATGGACACGCCGACGCCGATGTCGCCCGAGGCCGGCACCCAGAACATCGTCTGGCGCAAGGTGGCGCCGCAGAACTTCAGCGGCACCGCCGGGCCGGGCACGTTGGTCATCACGGCCGTGGCCTTCTTCGCGAACATGCCCAGCACGGCGTCCTGCACCGGCTTGATGAACAGGCCGCTCATGGCCAGCACGCCAAAGGCCAGCAGCGGCTGAAAACTGCCCTTCAACTCATTCATGCGCTGGCGCACCGCGTACACGCGTTCGATCGGGTTGTGGATACCCACCGGCAGCACCAAAGGCGCCAGTCCGAACTGATTGCCCAGTTTCCAGGCCTGGTCCAGCGGGCGCAGGTTGACGGGCACCATGGCGCGGATTTCCTTGCCCGTCGGGTCCTCGCCGCGGGCGCGCAGCCACTCGCCGATGGCGCCGGCCGCGCAGGCCAGCAACACGTCGTTGACGCTGCAGCCCAGCGCTTTGCCGACGATCTTCACCGCGTCCAGCGGCATCGGCTCGTTCCAGGCCACCCGCTTGCGCCCGACCGGCTTGCCCTTCAGCGCGGTGGGCGAGTCGTCGGCCATCACCGCCAGCGCGGCGACATCGCTGAGCACCTGCAGCCCTGTGCGCGCCATGTCCATCGAGCCCAGCGCCAGCCCGCCGGGTTGCTGCGCCCGGGCCAGCAGGTCGATGGACTTGGACAGGCCCAGCCCCGTCATGCCGATGGCCTTGAGCGTGAGCTCGGTCATCGGCTCGAGCACGGCGCGCGTCAGCCAGTCGCCTTCGGCCGCCGCCGCTTTCGATGCGCCGCTCGACTTGCGGCGGCGCTTGGGCGGGTCGCTGCCGCCATCGGTCAAGCTCATCATCACCGAGATCAGCGCGATGCCGTCGCCGATGCAGTGGTGCACCCGCGCCACCATTGCGCTGCCACCTTCGTACTGTTCGATCAGGTGAAATTGCCAAAGCGGTCGCGACGGGTCCAGCGCCGTCGTCGCCAAGCCGCCGCAGAAGGCCTGCAGGGCTTCGCGTTCGGTCTGGCCTTCGGCGCGCGGCAAGGGTTGGGTGACGACATGCTGCGTGATGTCGAAATGCGCATCGGGCACCCAGGTCGCGCCCATCGCATCGACCACGGCGCGCTGGCGAAAGCGGTCGTACTGCAGCAGCTTGTCGGCCACCCGCTGGCGCAGCGCGTCCAGCGTGATGGCCGGCGTCAGCAGCCACACGCCGACGATCATCATCAGGTTGACCTCGTTGTCCATCCGCAGCCAGGCGGTATCGACGCGCGACATGCGCTCGGCGGACAGGGTCATGGGGGTGTTTCCTCGGGTGTCTTCGGGCTGCGCCAGACGGCGGGGCGACGCACGATGCTGGGTAACATCGTCAGCGTCAAGTTCAGACTTACACCCAGCGCGCGAGCGCTGCCAACGTGCAGGAGACACCCCATGGCCGACATCAAAGCCGCCTTCGAGAAGGCCGTCGCCGACAGCAAGAAGCTGCCCGAGAAGCCCGACAACCAGACCTTGCTGCAGATCTACGCGCTGTACAAGCAGGCCACCGAAGGCGACGTCGAGGGCAAGCGCCCCGGCTTCACCGACATGGTGGGCCGCGCCAAGTACGACGCCTGGGCAGGGGCGAAGGGCAAGGGCGCCGAAGCGGCGATGCAGGAATACACCGAGTTGATCGAGTCGCTGAAGTAAGACCTCGGTCCCGGGCCGCGACGTGGTTGGTTCAGGGCCACAGCGCCCGTGCCGCAAGTGCTGCGGCTTCTACAGCAGCACGATGTCGTACTGCTCCGGATTCATCCCCGCCTCCGCACTCAGCGAGATCGGCCGGCCGATGAATTCGCTCAAGCCTGCCAGGTGCACGCTCTCTTCGTCCAG
>JBBSCX010000290.1:0-5072 GCA_038249905.1 Burkholderiales bacterium | reverse complement strand
TTTGCGCGCCTGGACGCCGTCAAGGCGCTGGAGGTGCTGAAGGAAGACAACCAGATCGACGAGGAGTTCGACGGCCTGCTGCGCAAGTTGATCACCTACATGATGGAAGACCCGCGCACCATTTCCGCGTCCATCGACCTGGTCTTCGTCGCCAAGGCGATCGAACGTGTGGGCGACCATGCGAAGAACCTGGCCGAGGCCGTCATTTATGTCGTCAAGGGCACCGACGTCCGGCATACCTCGATGGAGGATGTCGAGAACGTCGTTCGCTAGGCAGTGGAGCAAATATGAGCAGCGTGCTGGTGGTCGAGGATGAAGGTGCGATCGCGGAATTGATCTCCATCAATCTGCGGCATGCGGGTTATGAGGTCACGATCGCGAGTACCGCGGCGCAGGCCCAGGCGGAGGTGGATCGTGTGCTGCCCGATCTGGTGCTGCTGGACTGGATGCTGCCCGGACAGAGCGGGGTGCAGCTGGCACGTCAGTGGCGTTCCCAGGCTCGCACTCGCGAGCTGCCGCTGATCATGTTGACCGCGCGCAGCGAAGAGTCCGACAAGATCGTCGGCCTCGACGCCGGCGCCGATGACTACCTGACCAAGCCGTTCTCGACCAAGGAACTGCTGGCGCGCATCCGCGCCGTGCTGCGCCGCAAGGCGCCCGAGGCCCTGGACACCGCGGTCGAGGTGCAGGGGCTGCGGCTGGACCCGTCCACGCGCCGCGTCACCCGTCGCGTCAGCGACGAGTTGCGGGAGGTCAAGATCGGCCCGACCGAGTTCCGCCTGCTGCACTTCCTGATGACGCACCCCGAGCGTGTGCACAGTCGCGCCCAACTGCTCGACCGGGTCTGGGGCGACCATGTCTTCATCGAAGAGCGCACGGTGGATGTGCACGTCAAGCGCCTGCGCGAGGCGCTGACGCCGGTGCAGTGCGCGACCCTGGTGGAGACGGTGCGCGGCGCGGGCTACCGTCTGACCGCGCAAGTGCAGCCCCTCCCGGCCTGAGACATGCCGCTGCGGCAGGTGCCTCTGGCCATGCGGTGAGCCGGCCTATGACCGCAGTACTGGCGGCGCTGCTGGGGGCATGGCTCGGTTGGCTGGCGGGCGTGGTACTGGGCAGCAGCTACTTCCTGGAGGCCATCGGGGCAGCCGTGGCCGTGGGCCTGGTCATGGCGGTGGACGGGTCGCGCCAAGGCCGGCTGATGGCCTGGCTGCGCGCGCCACGTGAACAGCCGGCGCCGCTGCTGAGCGGCGAATGGGGCGAGATCGCCTATCGCATGGACCGCGCCTTGCGCCAGGCGGACGAGGACCTTGCCGGCGAACGCAGCCGGCTGGATGAGTTCCTGTCGGCGATCGAGGCCTCGCCCAACGGCGTGGTGCTGCTCGAGCGCTCGGACCTGATCGTGTGGTGCAACGCCGCCGCTGCCGAGCACTTCGGGCTCGACCGCCAGCGAGACTACCGCCAACGCGTCACCAACCTCGTGCGCGCACCGGCCTTCGTCGCCGCTTTTCAGGGCCTGCCGCATGCCGGGCCGGTGGTGTTCCCGGGGCCGGGCGGTCAGCGCACCTTGTCGGTGATCACGCGGTCGTACGGCCAGGGCATGCGTCTGATGTTGTCGCAGGACATCACCGAACGTGAACGCGCCGACGCCATGCGGCGCGACTTCGTCGCCAATGTCTCGCACGAGATCCGCTCGCCGCTGACGGTGCTGGCCGGCTTTGTCGAGACCATGGCCCATCTGCCCCTGACCGAGGTCGAGCGTCAGCGGGTGCTGGTGTTGATGGAACAACAGACCGACCGCATGCAGGCACTGGTGGCCGACCTGCTGACCCTGGCGCAGCTGGAAGGCAGCCCGCGCCCGGCGGTCGACCGCTGGATGCCCGTGCACGACCTGATGCAGCGCGCACGCACCGATGCCGCAGCGTTGTCGGCGGGGCGCCATGCGCTGCAGGTGGAAGGCGGTGAGCGGGCGGAAATCGCGGGCGACCCGAACGAGTTACTCAGCGCCGTCGGCAACCTCGTCAACAACGCCGTGCGCTACACACCGGAGGGCGGACGCATCGCCGTGCAGTGGCGCTGGCAGGACGACGGTGGGGCGGTATTGGAAGTGGCGGATACAGGCGTCGGCATCGCACGCGAACACCTGTCGCGGGTGACGGAACGCTTCTACCGCGTCGATGGCAGTCGTTCACGCGACACCGGCGGCACGGGGCTGGGCCTGTCCATCGTCAAGCACGTGGTGCAGCGCCACGGCGGCGAGATCGACATCCAGAGCGAGCCGGGCAAGGGCTCGCAGTTCCGGCTGGTGTTTCCGCCCACGCGGGTGCGCCGGGGGGTGGCGCCCATGCCCGCGCCAGCCGCGGTACAGGCGCCGGGCTGCGCGTTTGAAGCGACTCAACCGCCGCTGCGGCGGTAGACCCAGGTGATCTCTTCGCGCTCGGTCGGCCGGCGAACCTGCGCCAGCAGGGTCCAGCCGGCGGGGACCTCGGGCTGCCTCACACCCCGTCTGACCACCAGCAGGTGGGCACAGGAAGCCTCGGCGCCCGTCGCCAGAACTGGTCGTGCATCCACCCGCCAGCGCCCGAAATGCTCCAGCGCCGCCACGTTCGCCGGTGGCAGGTTCGGCGCCAGCACACAAGCCTCAGGCGGCACCTGCTCGGCCACCAGCGCCACCCAGGGCCGCGGGCTGCGGGCGTAGTCCAGCGGCGGCAGCCCCAGCGTCATCAGCAGCAGCCAGCACAAGGCCACGCCGCCGGCAGGCAGCACCAGACTCTTCCACAGCGCCTCTTGGTGGCGCCCGGTGCGCCAGCGAACTACGGCCAGCCAGGCCACGCTGCCCAGCACTGCCAGCAGCAAAGCCGGGGCCGAGAACAGCGGCTCGAAGCCCGGTGCCAGCTTGGCGACATTGGCCGCAGTCTTGGCCGGGGTGCCCGTCTGCATCGCGCTGTAGACGACCCAGATGGTGGCGGCAACCAGGCTGAAGAAGCACATCGAGAACCAGTCGATGGCCGCCGAGGCACTGCGCTTGAGCGTGGGCAATGCAAACGCGGCCAGCACCGCCAAACCGGGCAGACCGAGCATCAACGCCCGGTCCGATCCGTTCATGGCCAGGTTCGAGGCCAGCGCGACGACCACCGCCACCAGCGGCACCGAGATGTGGCGGTGCCGCAGGTGCCGACGCCAGCGCCACAGCGTCCACAACGCCAGTGGCCAGGCGGGCCACAGGAACCAGGCCCACTGGCGCGCGATGCTGGGCAGGGCGGCCGCCTCAGGACCCGCGCCGCGCCACTGCCATGCGCCAAGGGCTGTGGCCACCACCAGGCCCAGCACGGCGCCGGCCGCCACCCAGGCCGTGAAGCGCCGCACCAGGGCATAACTGGAGGCGCTGCACACCAGCAGGCCGCCCAGGGCCAGGCCCAGGCCCATGCTGGGCGCGCCGCTGGCCGCCAGCAGCACCGGCGCTGCCAGTACCGCCAGCCGCGCCCGGGCCACGCGATACGGCGCCACGGCCAGGCCGTACAGCCACAGCGCGGCGCCCAGCAGTTGCAGCAGTTCGGGCGTGGTCTCGTGGCCCAGCTGCAGCAGTCCCAGCGTGGCCATCAATGCCAACAGCGCGCCGTCGGCCATCGCTCGCGCGTAATCCACCGGTGCGGCCTCGCCGCCAAAGGCGAACGCAAGCGGCTGCGCGGCCGCGGTGCGCGACAGGTGGAAGGTGGTGTACCAGACCAGCCCCAGCACTGCCGCCAGCAACACCGCGAAGGGCAGCCGCGCGGCCAGTGCCGGGTCCACGGCGGGCGACAGCAATGCGATGAAGCCCGCACCCAGCCAGTGCGGCAGCAACGCGGTATCGGCCGCCACACCACCCAGCGTGGGCGCCCACCAGGACGTGCGCCCCTCGGCCATCGCCACCATCTGGCCGAAGGCGGCCATGTCGGCGCCACGCCAGGGGTCGCGACCGATCACGCCCGGCAGCACATAAGCCGCACACAGCAGCAGCAGAGGAATGCGCGGCAGTCGGCGTGCGCCGCGCTCGGTGACGAGGGCCGGGGTGGTGCCGTTCATGGACGGGTCAGTGCATCAACGGGGTCAGCGACAGGGGGGGGCGCGTGCTGCTGGCGAGGCGCCAAAGAAAAAGGCAGCCTCGGCTGCCTTCGTCTGACCTTGCCGGAGGCCGGCGCAGCGATCAGGCGGCGCTGTCCGCGCTGGCGGCGGGCGTCTTCTTCAGACCCACGCGCGCAAACTTGTTGCGGAACTTCTCGACCCGGCCGCCCAGGTTGTCGATGCTCTTTTGCGTACCGGTGTAGAACGGATGCGTCTCGCTGGTGGTTTCCAGCTTGATCAGCGGCAACTCGCGGCCGTCTTCCAGCTTGATCATCTCGCGCGTCGGGGCGCAGGACCGGGTGACGAACTTGAAGCCGTTGCTCAGGTCCTGGAAGCAGACCTCGCGGTAGTTCGGGTGAATGCCGTCTTTCATGGAGTGCCTTGGAGGTTGGTTCGGGAGCCACAGGCCGCGATGGCCATGCACTTTCCGTGGGCGGGGCGAAAAACCGCAAATTATAGCGGGGCAGCCACTCGGCTCAGCCGCCGCGCCTCATCATGTCGAAGAAGTCCAGGTTGCCCTTGGTTGCCTTCATCTTTTCGAGCACGAACTCCATCGCCTCGATCTCGTCCATCGGATAGAGCAGTTTGCGCAGGATCCAGGTCTTCTGCAGGATCTCCGGCTTCAGCAGCAGTTCTTCGCGCCGCGTGCCGCTCTTGTTGATCAGGATCGACGGATACACACGCTTCTCGGCCATGCGGCGGTCGAGGTGAATCTCGCAATTGCCCGTGCCCTTGAATTCTTCGTAGATGACCTCGTCCATCTTCGAGCCGGTGTCGATCAGCGCGGTGCCGATGATGGTCAGGCTGCCGCCTTCTTCGACGTTGCGCGCCGCGCCGAAGAAGCGCTTGGGGCGCTGGAGCGCGTTGGCGTCGACACCGCCGGTCAACACCTTGCCTGAAGAGGGCAGCACGTTGTTGTAGGCCCGCGCCAGGCGCGTGATGCTGTCGAGCAGGATGACCACGTCCTTCTTCAA
>JBBSCX010000289.1:0-5107 GCA_038249905.1 Burkholderiales bacterium | reverse complement strand
TTGCCCTCCTGGGTGGCCGTCAGCAGCGGGTGCAGCACCTTGATCGGTGCCTTGAACATTTCGACGAACTCCAGCAACCCCTGATTGGCCAGGCACAGGCCGCCGCTGTAACTGTAGGCGTCGGGGTCGTCCTGCGCGTAAGTCTCGAGCTTGCGGATGTCGACCTTGCCCACCAGACTGGAGATGTCCTGGTTGTTCTCGTCACCGGGCTCGGTCTTGGCGATGCCGATCTGCTTGAGGATGCTGGGCAGGCGCTTGACGACCTTGAACTGCCGGATGTCGCCGCCGAATTCATCGAGCCGCTTCACCGCCCAGGGGCTGAGGATGCGGTTCAGGTAACGGCGCGGGATGCCGTATTCGGCCTCGAGGATGGCGCCATCCTCGGCCGGGTCGAACAGGCCCAGCGGGCTCTCGTTCACCGGGCTGCCCTTGATAGCATAGAACGGCACGTCCTGCATCAGTTGCTTCAGGCGTTCGGCGATGGAGCTCTTGCCGCCGCCCACAGGCCCCAGCAGATACAGGATCTGCTTCTTTTCCTCCAGCCCCTGCGCCGCATGGCGGAAGTAGCTGACCACCTGTTCGATGGCGTCTTCCATGCCATAGAACTCGGTGAAGGCCGGGTAGACCTTGATCAGTTTGTTCGCGAACAAGCGGCTCAGCCGAGAGTCGTTGCGCGTGTCCACCGTCTTGGGCTCGCCGATGGCGCGCAGCATGCGCTCGGCGGCGGTGGCATAGGCCAGCGGGTTGCGCTTGCACTCGGCGAGGTAGTCCTCGAGGGACATTTCCTCTTCGCGCTGCCGCTCGAAGCGGGCCTTGAGGTGGCTGATCACATCCATGCGGACCTCCGGTAGGGTCCAGGCGGATCACGACAAGGGGACCACCCCCTGCCCACGCCTGGAGAGTTCTGATGGAGTCCCGGCTGCACGGGCCCAGGCTCCATCAGAGCGCTCCGGTCAACGATGGTGCGTCATCCGCTTTGGCATGAGTCCAGCATGGGTCATTCTGCGCCCCCGCTTTGACGAAACAGACCCCGATTCGTGCCGCAGTTCATGACGCGCGCCACGGTCTGGCATCCACACGCTGCACTTTGCAAGAGCCGTGCCGCGAGCTGCGGGCCGCGGGTGTCAATGATCTCGACAAAGTCAACGAACACATGTGGCACGGCCGGGGGCATGTGCTCCAGCGGGTGGCCGAGCACCTGGCATGCGGCACCTCGCGCTGGTGCTATTCCGCGGCCAGTCCCAGGCGTTCGAGCACACCGTTCAACTCGTCCAGCGAGTCGAAGGCAATCGCGATCTCGCCCTGCTCGCCACGGCGCGTGCGGCGCTTGACGCGGATCTGCACCGGCGCGGTCAGGCGGTCGGCCAGGCGTTCTTCCAGCCGCGCCAGTGCACGAGACGGGGCGGTGTCGGCGCGCCGTGGGGGCGCGGCCTGGCCCTGCGCCGCCTGGTTCGCCTGCCGCGTCACCAGTCTTTCGGTGTCGCGCACGCTGAGCTTTTTCGCCACCACCTCCTGCGCCGCCATCACCTGCTCGGCCGCGCTCAGCGCCAGCAGCGCGCGGGCATGGCCCATGTCCAGATCGCCGGCCAGCAACAATTGCTGCACGGGCTCGGCCAGTTGCAACAGGCGCAGCAGGTTGCTGGCCGCGCTGCGGCTGCGGCCCACGGCCTTGGCGGCGGCCTCGTGCGTGAGCCCGAATTCGGTCACCAGGCGCTGCAGGCCCTGCGCTTCTTCGAGCGGGTTGAGGTCCTCGCGCTGGATGTTCTCGATCAGCGCCATCACCGCCGCGGCCTCGTCGGGCACGGCCTTGACCAGCACCGGCACCTCGTCCAGCCCGGCCAGCTGCGCGGCGCGGAAGCGGCGCTCGCCGGCGATGATCTCGTAACGCCCGCTGTCCAATGGCCGCACCAGGATGGGCTGCATCACCCCCTGGCTGCGAATGCTCTCGGCCAACTCGTACAGCGAGCCCTCGTCCATGCGCGTGCGCGGCTGGTAGCGGCCGGCGCGCAGCCGCGTCAACGGCAAGGACGTGGGTGGGGCGGGTGGAGCGTCAGCAGCGGCGACCGAGTCGCTGACCTTGGGCCCCAGCAGGGCCTCCAGGCCCAGGCCCAGCCCCTTGGGTTTCTTGGTGACCATCGGCAGATTGTCCTATGCGCGCCGGCGGCGCTGCCCGGCGGGATAGATGATGTCGCGCTCGATGAAACGGCGCAGCCGCTGCACACGCGGGTCGGCGCGGCCTGGCATGGTGTTCAGCCGCTGCACCACGCTGTCGGCGCGCAGCCAAAGCGCGGCCTGATCGTCCAGCCGCCACTGTCCGGCGTGGCGGGCGGCCAGCACGTCCTGGGCGTCGCGGGTGCCGAGCACACGCTGCAGGTCGGCGCCCGCGATCCAGGTGTGGAGGCCGTCATCGTCGACGCGCAGGCGCACACCGGCAAAAGCGACGAAGCTTCCTTCTTCGTCGCGCCAGCGCAAGCGCCGCTGCAGGTCGGCGAAGGCGTCCAGCAATTGATGGCCGTAGTAGCCCAGCAGCAGCACGCCAAGACCCACACCGACGGCCGCGATCAGCAGCCACAGCGTGACGCCCCATGAGCGCAGCACGGCCACCACGAGCACGGTCCCCGCGGCCGCCAGCAGCGCCTTGCCCGCCGAGCCGTTCATCGCCAGCCCCTGACCGCGAACCTGGGCATGCCCTTATCCTCCCGCCACTCTTTCACCACATTCTGTTCGAGGCCCTGCATGGCAACCACCGTCTTCGTCGATGGCCAGGAAGGCACCACCGGCTTGCGCATCCACGAGATGCTGGCGCGGCGCAATGACGTCGAGGTGCTGCGCATCGCGCCCGAGCGGCGCAAGGACGCCGCCGAGCGGGCGCGTCTGCTGAACGCCGCCGACATCGCCTTTCTTTGCCTGCCTGACGTGGCCGCCCGCGAGGCGGCGGCCCTGGTCACCAACCCCAGCACCTGCCTGATCGACGCCAGCACCGCCCACCGCACGATGCCGGGCTGGGTCTTCGGCCTGCCCGAGTTGGCGCCGGGCCAGCGGGATGCCTTGCGCGGCCGCAAGCGCATCGCCAACCCGGGCTGCCATGCCAGCGCCTTCATCCTGCTGCTGCGGCCTCTGGTCGATGCCGGACTGGTGCCGGCCGAGGCGCTGCTGAGCGCGACCTCGATCACCGGCTACTCGGGCGGCGGCAAGAAGATGATCGAGCAGTACGAGGCCAACGCAGCCACGGGCGCTGAGCCTGCGCTCACTTCACCACGCCCCTATGCGCTGACGCTGGCGCACAAACATTTGCCCGAGATGCAGGCCCACACGGGACTGCGCACCGCACCGGTGTTCATGCCCATGGTCGGCAATTTTTATAAAGGCCTGGCGGTGAGTGTGCCGCTGCAACTGGGCCCTGCAGCGGGTGATGCGGGTGCAGCGGGTGCTGTGCCCACCACGGCCGAGGCGCTGCATGCCGCCCTGGCTGCGCGCTATGCCGGTGAGGCGTTTGTGCGCGTGCTGCCGCTGAACGACCCGGCGGCGCTGGAGAGCGGCTTTTTCGATGTGCAGGGTGCCAACGACACCAACCGCGCCGATCTCTACGTCTTCGGCAACGAAAGGCAGGTAGTGCTGATGGCGCGGCTGGACAACCTGGGCAAGGGTGCCAGCGGCGCGGCGGTGCAATGCATGAACGTGCACCTGGGGCTGGACGAGGGTCTTGGGCTGTAAGCGCGGCGGCCCCGCTGACGCCGGGCTCAGCCGCATGCACCGACTGAGCCGATAGTCCCGATCCAGCCACGCCCGCCGGGCGGCTGCAGGTAGTGATAGCCGTAGGCATCGCCAAAGCCGAGCCGGCGGTAGACCTGCCAAGCCGCGGGATTATCGGCTTCCACCTGCAGGTAGGCGCTGCGCGCACCCTCCTCCAATGCGCTTCGGAGCAACTGCTCACATACCCAGGAAGCAAGGCCGGTGCCTCGGTACCCATCGTGGGTATGCACGTCGTACAGACCCACCAGATCGGCTTCGCGCGCTGATTGGCCACAGGCGACGACCTGCCCGCTGGCGCGGTCGACCAACGCGTGACCCCGGTAGGGCACCGGCGACCAGTGCAAGCGCTGGGCCTGGGCCAGGCGCTGGGCGGGTGCCGACCCGCGCAAGGCACCGATGGCTTCGGCGTATTCGCCCGGGGCCAGAGCCATCCAATGCAGCCCCTCGGGCAGTCGCGGGCGGGGGACAGGCTGCATCGCCAGCGATGCGGCCAGGTCGGCACACACCAGCACCCGGGTGTCGTCCACCGCCGTCCAGCCGCGTGATCGCAACTGCGCCGGCAAGTCGGTTGGTTGCGTGAAGGGCGTGATGCGCAGCAGCAGCGGCACGCCGGCATCTGCAGACGCCGCTTCGGCCAAGGCCAGGCGCTGCGCCAGTGGCAGTCGCCCCTCGGCCAGCGCATTGATGCAGCGGGCACGCCGCGCCTTGCCCGGCGAGAAGCGCAGCAGCCAGCCGTCCAGCCAGCGCTGCTGCGGCGGCGCGCTGGCGTTCAGGCCGGCGTCTTCCACCCGCGACAGCAGCAGCGGGTCGAAGCCGGGCATCGGCGCCACTGATCTCGTCTGCCCGGAGTGCACCGCCGGCATCGCGTCGCCGCTCACTGCAGGCGCGCCACCAGCTCGCGCGCGAACTCGACAAAGGCCTGTGCGCCTTTGCTCGCCGGGTCGAAGGTGACGCCGGGCTGGCCGTAGCTGGGCGCCTCGGCCAGACGCACATTGCGCGGGATCACGGTGTTGAAGACCTTGTCGCCGAAGTGCGTCTTCAACTGCTCGCTGACCTGCTGCTGCAAGGTGATGCGAGGGTCGAACATGACGCGCAGCAGGCCGATGAGCTTGAGTTCGGGATTCAGGTTGGCGTGCACCTGCTTGATGGTGTTGACCAGGTCCGACAGGCCTTCCAGCGCGAAGTACTCGCACTGCATCGGCACCACCACGCCGTGGGCGGCGCACAGGCCGTTCAGGGTCAGCAGGCTCAATGAAGGCGGGCAATCGATAAGCGCAAAATCATAGTCAGCGCTGACGGCCGCCAGCGCCAGCTTCAGGCGCCTTTCGCGGTGATCCAACTCGACCAGCTCGAT
>JBBSCX010000288.1:0-5117 GCA_038249905.1 Burkholderiales bacterium | reverse complement strand
GCGGCCTCGATCTCATCGGCATCCAGCCGCGGCACCACCAGCGGCAGCGCACCGGCCAGGCGCGCGGCCTCGACATACTTGCGGCCGACGACGTGGAAGGGGTGTCCGCCCAGCATGCGGTTGCAGGCCGAGACCAGCACCACGGGGCGCTTCGGCGACGGGGCTTTCATCATGGCTTTCGACATGTCGGCACTCATCCCAACAGGTCCCGCAGCCGGTACCAGGCCATGCCCAGCACGAGGGCCGGCGTGCGCAGCAGACGGCCACCGGGAAAGGAGCGGTGGCGGAGCCGCGCGAAGATGTCGAAGCGCGAGGCATCGCCCGTCATGGCCTCGGCCACCAGGCGCCCGGCCAGCCCCGTCAGTGCCAGGCCGTGGCCCGAGAAGCCCTGCAGGTAATAGACGTCGGAAGAAGCTCCGCCCGCACCCGCCGCACCCGGCAAGCGCCCGAAGTCGGGCGCGCGGTTCATCGAAATGTCCACGAAGCCGCCCCAGGCAAATTCGACCTTGGTCCCGGCCAGTTGCGGGAAGGTGTGCACCATGCGCCGCAGCATCGACTCGGCCAGCGCCGCCGGCGTGACCGTGCTGTAGCTGACGCGCCCGCCGTACAGCAGGCGGCGGTCGACGGTGGGGCGGAAATAGTCGAGCACGAAGTTGGTGTCGCAGACGGCGGCGCCCGAAGGCACCAGGCTGCAAGCGAGCGCAGGGTCCAGGGTTTCGCTGCATGCAATGTACGTGCCCACGGGCATGATGCGGTCGCCCAGCTTGGCCGGCAGCCCCGCCATCGCGGTGTGCAGATAGACATTGCCCGCCAGCAATACCTGGTGCGCACGCACTTCGCCGAAGGCTGTCCGCAGCCGCGTGTGGCCGCCCGGCGCCGCTGAGGCCACCAGGGCCTGCACGGGGGTGTGCTCGTGCAGACGCGCCCCCGCCGCCACGGCCGCCCGCGCCAGGCCCAGCGTGTACTTCAGCGGATGCAGGTGGCCCGATCGCGCATCGAACACACCGCTGTGAAAGCGCGGGCTGGCGATCCATCGCCCCACCTCGCCCGGGGCGATGCGCTGCAGCGGGTAGCCGTAATTGGCCTCGATGCGGTCGGCGGCCACGGCCAGGTCACGCCCCTTGCGCGGGCCGTCGGCCAGGCCCAGCCAGCCGTCGCGCCAGTCGCAATCGATGCCGTGGCGGGCGATGCGCTCGCGGATCAAGTCCAGCGCCTCGATCGACATGTCCCATACACGCCGGGCATCGGCGCGACCGAGTTGCTGCTCGATCACGTCCTGTTCGCAGGCCAGGCCGTGGATGGCCTGGCCGCCGTTGCGGCCGCTGGCGCCGTGGCCGACCTGCCTGGCCTCCAGCAGCACCACATCGCGGCCGCGCTGCGCCAGTTCCAGCGCCGCCGACAGCCCCGCCAGTCCGCCGCCGACGATGGCCACGTCGCAGGACGTACTGCCGTCCAGCGGCACATGACCGGGACCGCGCACGGCCGTGGCGGCATACCAGCTGTCGCGGGCGAGCGTCTCGTCGGTGGCCAGCAGCGGCATGGGGGGCGGGCGGGCTCCTGTGCGGGTGTCTGTATGGACGTCTGTGTGGATGTCCGTACGGATGTCTGTGCGGGACTGCGTGCGGGCTAGTGGACGGGCCGACTCAGGCAGCGCGGCGCAAGGCGGCGCGGATCATGTCGACGATCTGCGCGATCTGTTCGCTGCTGATGATCAGTGGCGGCGACAGCGCGATGGTGTCGCCCGTGGTGCGCACCATCAGCCCGCGCTCCCACAGGTCCAGAAAGATCGAGAACGCGCGCCGGGTCGGTTCACCCGCAATCGCTTGCAGTTCGATACCGGCCACCAGGCCGAAATTGCGGATGTCGATGACGTGCGGTTCACCGCGCAGCGAATGCACGGCCTGCGCAAACTCGTCCTGCAGGGCGGCCGCGCGCGTCAGCAGACCGTCTTCTTCGTAAGTGTCCAGCGTCGCCAGCCCGGCGGCGCAGGCCAATGGGTGGGCGCTGTAGGTGTAGCCGTGCAGGAACTCGATCAGGTGCTCGGGCCCGTTCATGAAGGCGTCGTGCACATGGCCGCCGGCGATCACCGCGCCCATCGGCACGCAGCCATTGGTCAGGCCCTTGGCGACCGTCATCAGGTCGGGGGTGACGCCGAAGGTCTGCGCGCCGAAAGGCTGCCCGGTGCGGCCGAAGCCGGTGATGACCTCGTCGAAGATCAGCAGGATGCCGTGGCGGGTGCAGATGTCGCGCAGCCGCTGCAGATAACCGACCGGCGGTATCAGCACACCGGTGGAGCCGGCAATGGGCTCGACGATGACGGCGGCGATGGTGCTGGCGTCGTGCAAGGCGATGCGGCGCTCCAGTTCGTCGGCAAACTCGGCGCCGTGCAGCGGCTGGCCCACGCTGTAGGCATTGCGCGCCGGGTCGTGGGTGTGGCGGATGTGGTCCACACCGGCCAGCATGGCGCCGAAGGTCTTGCGGTTGGCGACCATGCCACCGACCGAGATGCCGCCGAAGTTGACGCCGTGGTAACCGCGTTCGCGCCCGATCAGCCGCGTGCGTGTGCCCTCGCCGCGGGCGCGGTGGTAGGCCAGGGCCATCTTCAGCGCAGTCTCGACCGCCTCGCTGCCGCTGTTGGTGAAGAACACCTTGTCCATGCCCGCCGGCGCCAGGGCGGCCACGCGCGTGGCCAGCTCGAAGGCCTTCGGGTGGCCCATCTGGAACGGCGGGGCAAAGTCCATCTCGGCCGCCTGGTCCTGGATCCCCTTGACGATGCGCGGCCGGTTGTGGCCGGCGTTGACGCACCACAGGCCGGCCACCCCGTCCAGCACCTGACGGCCGCGGTCGTCGCGGTAGTGCATGCGGTCGGCGCCCACCAGCAGCCGCGGGTTGCCCTTGAATTGGCGGTTGGCGGTGAAGGGCATCCAGTAGGCGTCCAGCGGCGGGCGCGAGGGCGCGGGGTCGGCCGCCGTGACAACGCCGACGGACTCGGCCGCTTCCATCAGGGCGGGGGCGATGGGCTTGTTCATGGCGGGACTCCGTTGGTGAGAGGCTGTCGCGGATGAGGATGGGGATGGGGATGCGGGCAGGGGCGCATTCCGCCTCACGCGCGTGCCGGTGCAGGGGCCGGCTCTAAGCTCAAGTCTAGGCAGAGCGGCGCGCAATGTGCAGCCGAGTGGGCTCAGGGTCAACCCGCGAATGCACAATCCGCTGCCGTTTGAGCGGACCAGAACTGAACAAGATGCGAAAGCCCGACCCCGTGGTGCAACTCGATGCCATCGATCGCCAGATTCTGGACGCCCTGCAGCGGGATGGCCGCATTGCCAATGTGGCCCTGGCCGCACGGGTGCATCTGTCGCCCTCGGCCTGCCTGCGGCGCGTCAAGGCGCTGGAGGACGCGGGCGTCATCGACCGCTACGTGGCACTGCTCAACCCGCGGGCGGTCGGCCGCCACGGCACCAGCTGGACCATCGTCAATGTCGAGAACACCCAGCCCGCGCTGCTGGACGCCTTCGAGCAGGCAGTGAAAGACGCGCCGGAGATCCTGGACTGCTTCTATGTTGCCGGCGCCAACGACTACCTGCTGCGCTTCGCCTACCGCGACGCCGAGGACCTGGAACGCCTGCACGCCGAGGTGTTGCCGCGCCTGCCTGGCGTGGTGCGCAGCAACTCGATGCTGGTGCTGCGCACGGTCAAGAAGACGACGGCCTTGACGCTGTGACCGCGGCGGCGGCAGTGCTTGTATGGGCTGCATTGGCTGCTGTCGCTGCTGTCGCTGCTGTTGCTGCTCTCGCTGCGTGACTGGCCGTGATGCGGCCGCACAGATAGGTCCAGACGAATTGCGCCGCGGCATGGCTGGTCAGTTCGGCATGGTCGTAAACCGGTGCCACTTCCACACAGTCCATGCCGACGAAGTTCAACGCCGGGCGGCCGCACAGTTCTTCGAGCACGGTCAGGACCTGGTTGGTGCTCAGGCCACCGGGTTCGGGCGTGCCGGTGCCGGGTGCGAAGGCCGGGTCCAGCGCGTCGATGTCCAGGCTCAGGTACAGCGGCGGCTGGCCGTGTGCCGCCAAGCGCGTGGCAATGGCGTCCAGCACCGGCGCCAGCTGGGTCGGGCTTTCCAGGCCGCGCAAGGCGCGGGCGCTGAAGACCTGGCCGCCGCGGTCGCTGACGAAGTCGCGCGCCTCGCGCACCGCCGATGAACGTATGCCCAGCTGGGTGAAGCACTGCGGCAGCACCAGGCCTTCGGCAAAAGCCTCGCTGACCCAGGTGCCGTGGCCGCTGGGCTCGCCGAAGTGGTCGGTCCAGGTGTCGCAGTGGGCGTCGAAGTGGATCACCGCCAGCGGCTGCCCGAGGGCTTGGCGATAGGCGCGCAGCAAGGGCAGGGTGATGCTGTGGTCACCGCCCAGCCACACCATGTGGTGCTGCCGGATCAGCGCCGGCAGCAATGGCGCCAGCGCTTCGCGCATGGCGCTCAGGCCGGTGTTGGGCAAGGGCAGGTCGCCGATGTCGGCCAGTTGCCCGATGGGGCTGGTGTCGAACAGCGGGTGCGTGGCGTCGCACAACATGTGGCTGGCGCTGCGGATGGCGCGCGGGCCGAAGCGCGCACCGGGCCGGTTGGTGGTGCTGCCGTCCCAGGCGATGCCGGCGACGGCAAAGCGCGCGTCGGCGGCGGGCGCGGCGCGCAGAAAGCGCTGGTCGGACAGGTAGGCGAAAGCGGTCATGGCACGGGGGTGGGCGGAGGAGCAGGCGAAAAGGGCAGGCGAAAAGGGCAGGCCGAAAAACACGCGGGCAGGCCATGCAGTCACAGCAGACAGCCAAGCTGAGGGATCATAAGCAGCCATGCCTCATGCCCCACACGACGCCCCACACGACGTCAGCCGCGACGCCAGCCACGACGCACCGCCCGACGCCGCGCCCGACGCCGCGCTCGCCGCTCAGGCCGGCAGCATTCTCGTGCGGCGACCTGATCGACCGGTGCTGGTGCTGCAACAGGTGGCCGAAGACGGCCCGGCCTTCCTGGCCACCTGGCTGCAGGCGCAGGGCGTGGCCATGGACCTGCGCTGTGCGCAGGCCGGCGACACATTGCCCGCCGACCTGCGCGACCATGCGGCGCT
>JBBSCX010000287.1:0-5119 GCA_038249905.1 Burkholderiales bacterium | reverse complement strand
GGTGATGCCGGCCAGCACCTTCTCGATGCCGTCCTGGCGCAGCGTGCGCAGGCCTTCGGCCTGGGCGGCGCGCAGCAAGTCGTCGGCGCGCTTGCCGCTCTGGATCAGATGCCGGATGCCGCGGCTCATCGCCATCATCTCGTGGATGCCGGCGCGGCCGCGGAAGCCGCTGCCGTCGCACTTGGTGCAGCCGGCGCAGTGGTACTTGCGCAGCCGGCCTTCCTTGCCGAAGCGCTGCCGCCACTGCGCCCGCAGTTCGTCCACCGGCGGACGCGCCGCGTCGTCGGCGAAGGCGTGCATGTAGTCGTGCAGCAGTTCGTCCTCGTGCTCGGGCGTAGCGTCCTCTTCCTTGCGGCAGGTGCTGCACAGGCGGCGTACCAGGCGCTGCGCCAGCACCAGCAGCAGCGCGTCGGCAAAGTTGAAGGGGTCCATGCCCATGTCCAGCAGGCGCGTCACGGTCTCTGGCGCGCTGTTGGTGTGCAGCGTGGACATCACCAGGTGGCCGGTCAGGCTGGCCTCCACCGCCACCTGGGCCGTTTCCTGGTCGCGGATCTCGCCCACCATGATCACGTCCGGGTCGGCGCGCAAGAAGGCGCGCAATGCGCGGGCGAAGGTCCATTCGATGCGCGGGTTGACCTGCACCTGGCGCAGCCCGCTCTGCGTGATCTCGATCGGGTCCTCGGCGGTCCAGATCTTGCGCTCGGGCGTGTTGATGTAGCCCATCGCCGAATGCAGCGTCGTCGTCTTGCCCGACCCGGTCGGACCGACGCACAGGATCATGCCGTTGGGCCGCTGCACGGCGGCCTGGAACAGCCCCAGGTTGTGCGGGCTCAGCCCCAGCTGGTCCAGCGGCAGCGGCTTGGCGCTGGCCAACAGGCGCAGCACGGCGTCCTCGCAGCTGCCGAAGGTGGGGATGGTGGCCACGCGCAGTTCGAGCCGCGCGCCGCTGACGAACTTGCCGAAATTGATCTTGCCGTCCTGCGGCTTGCGGCGCTCGGAGATGTCGAGCTCGCACATGATCTTGATGCGCGCCAGCAGCGCCCGGCGGTAGCTGGCAGGCAGCTCCAGATAGGGCTGCATGACGCCGTCGCGGCGAAAGCGGATGCGCACCTTTTCGCGCCCGGGCGGGCATTCGATGTGGATGTCGGAAACGCCGCGCGACTGCGCCTCCAGGATCATCGAGTTGATCAGCCGCACCAGCGAGTTGTCGCTTTGCTCGATGCCGTCGCCGTTCTCGTCGTCGGGGTTGCCGTCGCCGTCCAGCGACGCGGCCAGCTTGCCCGCATCGCCGGGCTCGAACTCCATCGCGCCCAGCGCATCGCGGTCGCTGCGTGCCACGGCCTCGGCGGCGCCCATTTTCTCGTAGGCGCGGTCGATGGCCGACAGCAATGTGCCGGCGCGCGCCAGCACCGGCACCAGCTTGCACTGGGCGGCAAACTCCGCCTCGTCGATGCTGCCGCGGTGCGTGGGGTCCTCCATCGCCGCCACCAGGCGGCCGCCACGCAGCATCAGCGGCAGCGTCAGCGTGCGACCGGCCACGCTGTAGGGCAGGCGGGCCAGCGCTTCGGCGTCGACCGGAAACTGCTGCACGTCCACCAGCGGGTAGCCCATCTTGCGCGCCAGCGCCGTCTGCAGGTCGGCGCGCGACACCAGGCCCTTGCGCACCAGCAGTTCGCCCAGCGGCACGGTGCGGTCGCTGCGCTGCTGCACCAGCGCGTCTTCCAGTTGCGTCTGGCTGATGTAGCCCAGCGTGGTCAGCGCCTCGCCGATGCGCACCATCGGCATCTTCGCCTGCTCGTCGATGGCGTCGGCCAGTTCGTCGGCGGTGATGATCTGCCGGCCCACCAGCAGTTCGCCCAGACGGCGGCCGCGCAGCGCCTGCTGCTCGGCCAGTGCAGCGTCCACCTGCTCGGGCGTGGCCGCCTGCTGCGCCACCAGCACTTCGCCGATGCGCGGGCCCACGCTGGCGTCGCACAGCACGGCGCGCGGCACGAAGCTGCGGCGCAGGCCACCCGAGCGGTCCACGGGTTCGAACAGGAACAGGCCGAAGGGCTCGTCGACCCGGCCCAGCGTCAGGCCGTCCCACAGCGTGCCATCCGTCAACGACAGGGCGTAGGGCAGGGCGGGCAGATCGGCGTCGGGTGTCACGCCCGCCGTCGCGCCCGGGACCCCACCCGCGCGCCCGACCCTCGGGCGCAGGGGCTCGGTCAGGCGCAGGCGGCGGAACTGCTCCAGACGCAGCGTCAGCGGCACGCGCGTTCCCGGCAGCGACAGCACCACCAGCCCGCGCTGCGGGTCGAAGGTCTGCAGCGCGCCGCTGAGCACCTTGCCGTTCAGGCCCTCCAGCGTGCAGGGCAGCAGGCCTTGGAGCGAAGTGTCGGGGTAGGCCGAATGCGGCGGCGCCGGCCACACGAAGTTGCGGGCTTCCTGGGGCAGCAACGACAGGGGAGGCAGCGAGAGGTCAGACATGGCGGGTACCTGCAGGCTCGGGCGGCCCGCCTGACGATCAAGGGGCACATCGATGCATGCTAGGGGCCGGACTCGCGGGTGAAGCGTCGAGCAGGCGGCGGAATGGGCCCTGTTTCGCCTTTATCCCGCCTTGGCTGCGGCACACTGCCCGCATGAACCTGCGTTTTGTCGAGGCCTATTACTGGGTGGTGATGCTGCGCAGCGTCACGCGCGCAGCCGAGAAGCTGCACCTGACGCAATCGGCCGTGTCCAGCCGCATCGCGGTGCTGGAACAGGACCTGGGCACGCTGCTGCTGGACCGCCGCGACAAGGCCTTCCGCGTCACCGTCGCCGGGCAGCGCTTTTTCGGCTACTGCGAAAAGCTGCTGGCATTGCAGCGCGAGATCCGCGCCGAGCTTGGCGGTGCCGGCAGCCAGCCGGTGACATTGCGCGTGGGCGCCATCGAATCGGTGCTGCACAGCTGGCTGATGGACTGGGTGCGCGCCTTGCGCGCCGCCCACCCGCAGCTGGAGCTGGAGCTGGCGGTGGAGACCAGCCCGGTGCTGGTCGACCAGCTCGAACGCGGCACGCTGGACATCGCGCTGGCGGCCTTTCCGGCCACCGGCGCCGGCGTGCGCGCACTGCCGCTGCCGGACATGGAAATGGTGTTCACCGGCCATGCCCAGCAGCACCGCCGTCGCCGCTGGACCCTGGCCGATCTGGCGCAGCTGGAAATGCTGACTTTCCAGCGCGGCTCTCAGCCGCATGTGGCGCTGCTGGACCTGCTGCACCGCGCCGGCCTGCAGCCGCGGCGCGTGCACTGCGTCAGCTCCATCAGCGCGATGGCACAACTGGTGGAAGACGGCCTGGGCGTGGCCACGCTGCCACGCGACGCGGTGCAGCGCCTGGCGGCCAAGCTGCCGCTGCGGGTGCTGGCCTGCGACTTCGCGCTGCAGGCCCTGCCCATCCACCTGAGCTGGCGCGACGACCCGAGCTCGCTGCCGCAACGCACGCTCATCGACAGCCTGCTGACACACCTGCGGCTGAGCCCGCTGCCCGCGATCAAACCGGCCAAGCATCGAAAAAATCGATGAGCTGAGCGGGAAAACTTTTGTTTGCCGACGCGCGCTGCCGCTGTCCAGAATGCGGCCCATGGCCCCGGCAACCGCGCCCGGCCTGCCGATCAGGACAAACCCTTGCGCCCCGCCCACACGCCATTTGCCTTCGACCCCGACGCCGCCCGCCGCGGTGCAGCCGCCCGCGCCAGCGCGCGCAGCGGCGCGATCGGTGGCCACACCAGCGGCCTGGCCGACGACCTTGTGCAGGCCAATCTGGTGATGCTGCCACGTGCGCTGGCCGGCGACTTCTTGCTGTACTGCCAGCGCAACCCCAAGCCCTGCCCGGTGCTGGCGGTGGGCGACGCGGGCAGCCCGACGCTGCCCATGCTGGGCGCCGGCATCGACCTGCGGCACGACCTGCCGCGCTACCGCGTCTGGCGCCATGGCGAACTGGTGGACGAGCCCACCGACGTGGCCGCGCTGTGGCGCGACGACCTGGTGGCCTTCGCCATCGGTTGCAGCTTCAGCTTCGAATGGGCGCTGCAGGGTGAGGGCATACGTCTGCGCCATGTCGAGCAGCGGCGCAACGTCGCCATGTACCGCAGCGCCATCGCCACCCAGCCGGCGGGCGCATTCGGCGGGCCGATGGTGGTGTCGATGCGTCCGCTGCGCGCGGCCGACGCCATCCGCGCGGTGCAGATCACCGCGCGCATGCCTGCCGTGCACGGCGCGCCGGTGCACCTGGGCAACCCGGCGCTGATCGGCATTGCCGATCTGGCCCGCCCCGACTACGGCGACGCGGTCGAGGTGATGGCCGACGAACTGCCGGTGTTCTGGGCCTGCGGCGTCACGCCCCAGGCCGCGCTGGCGCAGGCGCGGCCGGACTTCTGCATCACGCACGCGCCCGGCGCGATGCTGGTCAGCGACCTGATGAACCACCAGCTCGCCGCAATGTAGTCGCGGCTTTTCCCGTGCCTGCGCGCCCCCGGCGCACCGGCCTTGTCCAACCCCGAAGGAGTGAAGCGATGAAGAAGCTGTTCAATGTCAGTGTGGCCGCTGCCGCGATGCTGCTGGCCGCCGGGTCCGCCCACGCGCAGACCAAGTGGGACCTGCCTTCGGGCTACGGCGCCAACACGCTGCAGGTGCAGAACCTGCAGGTCTTCGCCAACGACGTCAAGGCCGCCACCGGCGGCAAGCTCGAACTGACATTGCACTCGGGGGCCTCGCTGTACAAGGCCAACGAGATCAAGCGCGCGGTGCAGACGGCACAGGTCAACATCGGCGAATTCATCGTCTCAGGCGCAGCCAACGAAAACCCGCTGTTCGGCCTGGACAGCATCCCCTTCCTGGCCACCAGTTACGCCCAGTCGAAGAAGCTCGACACCGCGTCGCGACCGGCGCTGGAAGCGCTGCTGGCGCGCCAGGGCATGAAACTGCTGTTCACCGTGCCCTGGCCGGCGCAGAGCCTGTATTCGCGCACGCCGGTCAATTCGTTGGCCGATCTGAAGGGCACCAAGATGCGCGCCTACAACCCGGCCACCACGCGCATCGCCGAGCTGCTGGGCGCCCAGCCCGTCACCATCCAGCTGGCCGAACTGCCGCAGGGCCTGGCC
>JBBSCX010000286.1:0-5120 GCA_038249905.1 Burkholderiales bacterium | reverse complement strand
GGTCGTCGACATGGACCCGGCCGCCTGGACGGCCACGCTGGACGCCAACCTGGTGTCCAACTACGTCCTGATGCACGAGGTGCTGCCGCTGATGAAAAAGCAGGGCAGCGGCTACATCCTGAACGTGTCGAGCTATTTCGGCGGCGAGAAGTACCTGGCCGTGGCCTACCCCAATCGCGGCGACTATGCCGTCAGCAAGGCCGGGCAGCGCGCGATGGTCGAGACCATGGCGCGCTTCCTCGGCCCCGAAGTGCAGATCAACGCCATCGCGCCGGGGCCGGTGGACGGCGAGAGGCTGAAGGGTGCAGGCAGCCGGCCCGGGCTGTTCGAGCGCCGTGGCCGGCTGATCCTGGAGAACCGGCGCCTGAACGCGATCCACGGTGCCGTCGTCAAGGCCATTCGCCGCGGTCTGAGCGTCGAGGCGCTGCTCGCGCAGCTGGCCACCAACGACGTGGCCGCGATCGCGATGGACTCCGAAGCCACCAATGAGCTGCGCACGGTGGCGCTGGCGGCGCACAAGGAGCGCAGCGACGAGTGCAGCTGGGGCAGCTACCTGCTGAGCGCCGACATTGCCGAGCGCCTGATCGGCCGGCTGCGTCTGGGCGGCTGCTTTCTCGGCCTGCCCGAGTGGCAGTCGCGGGGCGACCAGGCCTGGCTGGCGCGCGTGCCGCCCGACGACCAGCCGTACTTGCCACCCCGCACGGTGCAGGACGAGGCCGCCAAGGTGCGCAACGGCGTGCTGTCGCTGCTGCATCTGGGCAAGATGCCGACCGAGACCGAGGTGGCGCTGGCCACGGTCTACTTCCTGGCCGACCGCGCCGTCACCGGCGAGACCTTCATGCCCTCGGGCGGCCTGACGCTGGAGCGTTCGATCACCGAGCGCGAATTGTTCGGCAGCGCCAAGCGCGAGCGGCTGGACATGATGCGCGGGCGCACCGTCTGGCTGATCGGCGAGCATCTGGTCGAGTACCTGGCCGAAGCGGCGCGGCAACTCGTCACCGAGTGCCAGGTCGGGCGCGTCGTGGTGCTCACCCGCACCGCGGAAGGCAGCGCGGCCGTGCGCGCCGCCTTGCGCGACATTCCGCCCGACCTGCTGCACACCGCAGCAGTGGGCGACGACGTCGAGGGCGGGATCGACGCCGCGCTGACCCGGCACGGTTACCCGACGACGATCGTCAGCACGCCGTTTGTGCCGCTGCCCGACGTCCTGTTCCCCGGTGCCGGCGAGCCCGATGGCCCGTCGCTGAGCCCGGAGGACTTCCGCCAGATGGTGCAGGACAACCTGACGCACCAGTTCCGTGTCGCCCGCAAGGCCAGCCTGATCGACGGCTGCCAGCTTGTGCTGGTCTCGCCCGACGTGCCGGCCGGCAGCGACAAGAGCGGGGCCGGGTTCGCGTTGGCCAACTTCATCAAGACGACGATGCACGCTTTCACCGCCACACTCGCGGTGGAAAACGAGCGCCTGGTTCACGACGTGCCGGTCAATCAGATCAACCTGACACGTCGCGCCCGCGGCGAAGAGCCGCGCAACGCCGCCGAGCATCTGGAGGAAGTGAAGCGCTTCGGCCGCGCGGTGCTGCTGGCCGGTGCGCCATTGCCGGATGCCGAGGACTCTCGTTATCGCTCGCGGATCTACCGGGGCATGGCGATCACGGTCTGAACTCCGACGCCCCAACTTGGTCGGTCATCGGGCCCGCAACTAAAGCGGGCTGGCGAGCCCCGTCAATCCGACACCGCCAGGCCCGAAAGTGGCGTTGTTGCCGCACGGTCGTCGGCATCGAGGTGCAGGATGAGTTGAGCCAGCCCCGTCGTCAAAAGGCGCAACGTTGCCGGGTCGAGCGCCTGCAGCGCCTGCGGCAACACACCGGAAAAGGGGCCCGGCGCCCGTCGCAGCACCTTGCGCCCTTCGGCGGCAATGTGCAGTTGCACGCTGCGCCGGTCGGGGCCATCGCGGCCGGCATCCACGAGCCCTTGCTGGGACAGGTTGCGCACGATGATGCTGGCGGTGGGCTGCCGCACGTTCAGGGCCGCGGCCAGCGCCTTGACACCGATGCCCGGTTGCTCGCGGATGATCGACAGTGCCCAAAGCTGTGCGCCGCCGATGCCGGCCTTGCGCTCGACCTGCTGGAAATGGGTCTTCACGGCATTGAAGACGATCCTGAACTGCTGCAGGACGGTCTGGTGTGTAGCGGGATCGCCTTCGTCGGCTGTCACGGCTGCGGCCCACCCGCGCGCAGGCGGTTGCGCCGAAGCGGCCTTCTTCCTGACTGGCATGTTCAGTCCCGCAAGCCGCGGCTTCGCTGCGCCGACGCCACGGCGACCACCTTGGCCCTGCTGCTTGCCTTGAATGGCAGGACTGTGGCGCGCGCACTGGCCTTCTCCCGCACAGCCCCCTTGACCACCAACACCGGCACCAGCGACGATGTGATGAGGCCAGGAATGACGCTGCCCGTGAGCAGCCTGAGCAGGGCGTTGCGGCCTTCGCTGGCGGCCACGATCAGGTCGCAGCGCCGCTTGCGCGCGGCGTCGACGATGCAGCGTGCGTCGTCCTCGCCACTGCCTGTCGCCCGTTGCGACACCACCCCGGCTTTGTCTGCCGTCGTCTGGGCGGTGCTCAGATGCTTGTCGGCCAAGGTCATGGCGGATCGGTGGAAGTCTTGCGGTGAAACGGCCGCGAAGGGCGGCATGTCCGCCATCGGCACGGTGTAGCGGGGCAGCACATGGAAGAACAACACTTCGGCGTCATGCGCCGCCGCCAGGGCAACACCTTCCTTGACGGCCGCGCGTGTCACGGGGCGCTGGTCGACGATGATCAGGATGCGCTTGTACATGCCTGCCCCTTCCTGCTGCCGATGGCACGAAAGTATGAACGAATGGATCGCACCTCGCGCTCGGCACGCCGCGCGCTCACGACCTTCAAGGTGGCCGTGCCGGCCACGGCATCGGACAGTCCGGACCATCGCAGGTCTGGTGTGCTGGCCTCGATCAGGTCGCCGCTGTAGCGCACGCGGTCCACGGCGACACCGCTGCGCGCCAGCAGGGCCCGCAGCATGCGCAGACGCTCCACCCGCGCAGAACGCGCGCTGGGCGCGGTGCAGGCCATCACGACCAGCGCGTCAACATCTCGATCTCGCCAGGAGTCGACCCATTGGCAAAGCGCCTCGGTCTCGGACGCACGCAGCGCGCCAAGCTCGGGTTCGAAGTGCACCACGAGGTCGTCGGCAATGTGTTTCGTGTTCTTCGGTAGAACGGCGTGCAGATTGCGGGTATGGTCAGTCAGTGGGCTCGACACATTCATTTTTCAGTTCCTTTCCTGACTCCTTGAATTTCTTTTCCAACGATTTTCATTTCAGGGTGATTTCCGCGCAACTTCAATATATAGATAGCAAGCTATATTGTCAAGGCCAGAGCGGGAGGCGCCGCGCCCCGGCAGACCTCGGGGTGGGGCAGACGTGCCGCTGGACCGCCTGCGGACGCGTTTCGTCGATCCCCTGCGTGGCTTGCGCGCGGTGCCACCGATGCTGTTGCCGGATGAGGGCTGAACGATGGTCGAACTGACAGCACACGGCTTGGCCATGCTGCTTTTCGCCGCGTTGGTGTTCGGCCTTTTCATCCACAACCGCTGGTCGATCCCCACCATCAGCCTGGGCATGCTGGCGACGCTGCCCTTGGGCTTTACGCTCTTTCCACTGGTGGTGGATGGCGAGACCGTGCGTGGCGCCCGGTTCCTGGCCGGATTCGCCAGTCCTGCACTGGTGGCCATCTGCGCGCTGATGATCGTCGGCCACGCCCTGGTCGTGACGGGTGCCCTGCAACCCGCGGCGCGCCGACTGGCCAACCTGGTGGCAAAGCACCCGCGTTCGGCATTGCTGGCTGTGCTGGTGCTGGCCGCCTCTGTCAGCGGCGTGATCAACGACACGCCGGTGGTGGTGCTGCTGATTCCCCTGCTGCTGGCGGCCGCCAGCCAAGCCAAGGTTCCGGCCGCCAACCTGCTGCTGCCCATGAATTACGCGGTGCTGATCGGCGGCATGGCGACAACGATCGGCACGTCAACCAACCTGATCGTCGTGGCCATCGCCGTGTCGCTGGGCGTCAGGCCTTTCGGCATCTTCGACTGGTTCGGCCTGGTCGCCCTGGCCGCTGTGCCAGGGCTGGCCTACCTGTGGCTGGTGGCTCCCAGGCTGCTCCGTCGGGTGCCGGCGCTGCCGCAGGAGCTGAGCAACGACGTCTTCGACGCAGAACTGCACATCGATGCCGACAGCCCCATGGTCGGAAAGCAACTCAGAGACGCCTTCAAAGCCGTGGAGTACCGGTTGCCCCTGGTGAGCCTGCGCCGCGCTTCGCTCACTCTCGCGCCACTGCCCAGCCGGCTGCTGCGCGCGGGTGACCGTCTGACCATCCGCGACACCGCTGTGCGTTTGAAGGAACTCGAGGGCCAGCTTGGCGCCGTGCTGCACGCCGTGGTGCCGGTGGACGACGAAGAGGTCGCGAAGGCGGACCCGTCCCCGGCTGAGCCGGCCCAGCCCGCGGCCGTGGTGGCACAGATGATCGTCACGGCCGGCTCGCCGCTGGAAGGCCGCAGCGTGCGCCAGGAGCGGCTGGCGGAGCGTTTTGGCTTCGTCGTCGTCGGCGTGCGCACGACGGCGCAGCGCGCGGCGTGGCAGCGCGAGGGCCTGACCGACCGCCTGGTCAGCGTCGGCGATGTGCTGCTGGTGCAAGGCGATGCAGGCGCGATGCGCAAGGCACAGCGCGACGGCCTGGGGCTGCTGCTGGACGAGCGTTTTGCTGTCTCGAGACAGGACAAGGCGGGCATCGCCATTCTCGTGATGGCGGCCGTCGTCGTGCTGGCAGCAAGCAAGACCTTGCCCATCGAGATTGCGGCATTGGTCGGTGCCCTGACGTTGCTGTTGACGCGCTGCCTTTCATGGGACGACATCGCGCACTCGCTGTCCGCCAAGGTGATCTTGCTGGTCGCTGCCAGTCTGGCGCTGGGCGACGGACTGTCCCTCACCGGTGCCACGGACTGGTTGGCGCAAGGTCTTGCGTCTCAGGCCGGCGCGCTGTCGCCGGCCTGGATGGCGGCGCTGCTGATGGCCTTGATGGGACTGGTCACCAATTTC
>JBBSCX010000285.1:0-5138 GCA_038249905.1 Burkholderiales bacterium | reverse complement strand
CTGCTGGCGCTGGTGGTACTCGTGATGTTGCTGAGCGGGCGACTGTGAAGACGCGTCCTGATCCTGTGGCCGCGTCGGCAGACGAGAGGACGCTGGCATCCAAGTCCAAACCGATGCCCGGACCGATGCCCGGACCGAAGTCCAAGTCTGCAGCGGCGCCCAATGCCGCAAGCAGTGAGGCCGACTTCACCGCCGAGGGCGCACCCCCGCCCGGCAAGGTAGCGAGCGAAGCGCCGGCGTTGCCGAATCCGACTTCGCCGCACGCAGCGCGCGACACCGTAGCGGCACCCGCACCCGTACCCGCACCCGCATCCACCGACCCCCAGCCTGCGAGCGAGGAGCGGCGCGCACGCACCACCCCTCCGCGCCCGCACGGGCCCGCGCAGCGACGACCGCATGGCTGATCGCCGCACTGCACGCACCACTGCATGCGCCACTGCGCATCGCCAAGCGCATACGCGTTGTCGACGGCCCCGCCGCGACGGACGGGCGCCGCTGCACGGCCATTCAGTCGCGTGTCGAACGGGTGTTGCGCAGGGCCAGCGAGGCCAGCGCCATCAGTGCCGCGCCACCGGCTGCGGCCCACAGCACGGACTTCATCGGCTGCTCCTTCACATAGGCCTGCGCGGAGTTGGTGGCTTGCTGGGCTCGGCCGCGCAGCGACTCGGCAGCGTCGCGCACACGGTGGCTGGCGCTGTCGATCACGGCGTCGGCACGGTCGGCAGCGGCGTCGAGTCGGGGCATGGCCTCGTCACGCGCGCGCTGCGCACTGGCGGCCACGCCGTCCAGCGCCTGCCGTGTCGGACCGTCGTGGCTCATGGGCGTCGGCGACGAACTGCGGGGAATGGTCAAGGGGGTGTCAGACATGATGGGCTTCCAGGAACCTGGCCGGCACGGTGGGCCGACATCTGCCTGCAGTCTGGTCGACCCGCCGCCATCACGCCATCGGCCGCAGGTGCGGTGCGGCGTGGGCCGGCGCAGCACCGCCGTGTAGGACAGAGCCCCGGCGCGTCACGACACGCCGTGGGCGGAGGTGCCGCGTGATCCGTCTTGCGGTTGTGGACGACCACCCTGTGGTGCGCGCCGGCGTGCGCCATTTGCTGGCGGCCGAGCACGACATCGAGATCGTCGCCGAAGGCGAAAGCGGGCGCGACGCGCAGGAGCTGGCGCGCCGCGGCGGCATCGACGCGATGCTGCTGGACATCAGCATGGCCGGTTGCAGCGGCATCGACGCGCTGGTCGCGATCCGCGCGCGCTGGCCCCTGCTGCCGGTGCTGATGTTCAGCGGCTTTGCCGAGGCCGACTACGCCACCACCCTGCTGCGCCTGGGCGCCAGCGGCTACTTGAACAAGGGCTGCAGCGCCGAAGCGCTGCTGCGGGCCGTGCGCACGGTGGCCTGTGGCCGGCGCCATGTCAGCCCCTGGCTGGCCGAGCACCTGGCGGCCGGTCTGGTGGAAGGCGGCGCCATGGCGCACGAGGCGTTGTCGGACCGTGAACTGCAGGTGTTCCTGCGCCTGGCCCAGGGCCAGACCATCGGCCACCTTGCCGACAGCCTGGCGCTGAGCGTGAAGACCGTCAGCACCTACCGCAGCCGCGTGATGGAGAAGATGCACCTGGCGTCGAACAGCGAATTGACGTCGTACGCGCTGCGCAACGGGCTGATGCGCTGAGCCGCCGACAGGGCGGCGCGCTGCGTCAGGTGCGCGGGCTCATGGGCGGCTCATCGCCGGCTCGCTTCTTGTACAGCGGCTGGTACAGCTGCACCTTGAAGCCGCCCGGCACCTGCATGTGCGTGACCCAGCCGTAGCCGTGGTTCTCTGGCTCGTGCAGGAACTCGACGCCGCGGCCGCGCAGCGTGGCCATGGTGGCGTCGATGTCGTCGCAATAGAAGGACAGCTCGGCCATGCCCGAGGGCACGTCCAGGCCCTGTGTCGGGTGCACGCCCAGGTCGGCCTCGGGCGCGTCGAAGATCAGCCAGCCCTCGCCGACGTCCGTGCCGGTCCAGCCCAGCCGGTCGCGGATGAAGGCGCGCAGGGCCGCGGCTTCGGACGAATAGAACATGGCGTGCATGCCACGAATCATGAGCGTCTCCTGGTTGGCGGGGGGGCGGGGCGGGGCGCTTCAGCGGCTGGATCCTGGCGCGATCCGGGGTACTTTAGCGGCCTGCCGACCCGCGCCGCCGGCAGAGGCCCTGAGTGGGGGGGCCACGAACGCGGGCCACGAACGCAGGCCACGAACGCAGCGACAAGCGCAGGCCGCAAGCGCAGGCCCGAAGCGCAGGCGCCCTCGGGCAGACAATCGCGCTTGCCCCTGCGTCTGCACCGTCCGACGCCCCAGCCGCATCCGACGCGGCCGTGGCCCGCCCACCCCCGACCGACCCGCCCCATGGAAGTCAAACTCGACAAGCGTTACCCCGTCGCCGCCAGCGTCGAACAGGCCTGGACCGTGCTGTGCGACATCCGTGCCACCGGCGCCTGCATGCCCGGCGCGGCCATCACCGAGCAGATCGACGCCACCCACTACAAGGGCACGGTGAAGAGCAAGGTCGGCCCCGCGGTGATGATGTTCAACGGCGAGATCGAGGTGAAGGGCATCGACCCTGCCGCACGTGAACTGAAGATGATGGGCAAGGGCGCCGACAAGTCGGGCTCGTCGGCGACGATGGACCTTGTCGCCCACCTGGAGCCCGGCGCCGACGCCGCCAGCAGCGTGCTGGTGGGCCGGGCCACCATCCTCGTCAGCGGCAAGCTGGCGCAGTTCGGCAGCCGGCTGCTGGTGCCTGTCAGCGACGCCATGCTGGGGCAGTTCGCCGACAACTTCCGCGCCGCGGCGGCGGCCGTGCCTGCCGCCTCGTCTGTGGCCGCAACGGCAGGGGCTGGTGAGGGCCCTGGCGCCCGCGAGATCGCCGCCGCGCTGGCCGATGAGGTGCCTGCACCGACCACCCGCACCCCCGTCTCAGCCGCCGCGCCCCGGCGCTTGCCCGAGAGAATCAACGAGCTCAAGCCGCTGACCCTGCTGTGGATCGTCGTCAAGGGCTGGTTCGCCGGGCTCTTCGGCCGCAAGTAGGCCCCGGCGTCGATGACTCGGCCCATGGGCACGCCGCTGCGGGTGGGCGCCGTGCTGCTGGCCGCAGGCGCGGGGTCGCGCCTGGGGCACCGGCCCAAGTGCCTGCTGGAACTGGATGGCGTGCCGCTGATTCGGCGCCTGCTCTCGGCGCTGGCGGGCGCGGGGGTGGGCCCCGTGGTCGTCGTGCTGGGCCACCATGCCGCGTCGATCGAAGCCGCGCTGCAGACCTTCGCCGTCAATGTCGTGCACAACCCGCGGCCCGACGACGGCCAGGTCTCTTCGCAGCGCATCGGCCTGACCGCCTTGAGTGAGGGCCTGACGGAACCGCTGTGCGGCAGTCTGGACGCCATCCTCGTCGCGCTGGCCGACCAGCCGCTGCTGAACGCGCAGGACATCTTCGCGCTGGTCGCCGCTTTCGGCCAGCGGCCCGCCAGCACGCAAGTCGTGCACCCGCGGGTGCAGGGCCAGCGCGGCAACCCGGTGGTCTTCAGCGCCGCCGTGCGCGACCAGATCCTGGCCGGCGCAGCCGACTTCGGGAGCCGCCAGTGGCAGCAGTTGCACCCCGAGGCCGTGGCGCCTTTCGACACCGACAACCGCCACTACAAGATCGACATCGACACGCCCAAAGACATCGAGCGCTTCGAACGCGATACGCCTCACCGGCTGCGCTGGCCGGCTGCGCCGCCGGTCTAGATCAACGGGACGGGGCCCGGCTCCCAGGGTCGTGCGCGGCGATCCAGCCGAGGAACTCGCCATACCACTGGCGCGAATTGCGCGGCTTCAGCACCCAGTGGTTCTCGTCGGCAAACCACAGCAGTCGCGCCGGCACGCCGCGCGCCTGCAGCGTGTTGTAGTGGGCCAGCCCGTTGGCATCGGGCACGCGGAAGTCCTTCGCGCCGTGGATCACCAGGGTCGGCGTGGCCATCGTCGCGGCGAAGCTGGCAGGGCTCTGCGCCCGCACCTTGGCCGGGTCGTCCCAGTAGAAGGCGCCCAGGTCTTGCGGGCGTTGCAGATAGCTGTCGGCAGCGAAGGTGGACACGCGGTCGAACACGCCGGCATGGCAGACCATCGCCTGGTAGCGCCCGGTGGGCACGAGGGCATTCATCCACGCCACCATGAAGCCGCCGTAGCTGCCGCCGGTGGCGAACAGGCGCCGGCCATCGACCCAGCGCTGCCGCAGCAGCCAGCCGGTGGCGGCCTCGATGTCCTGCAATTCGAGCTGTCCCAGCCGGCCCATGATGGCGTGCTTGAAGGCGTGGCCGAAGCCGCTGCTGCCGTGGTAGTTGACCTGCGCCACGACATGGCCGCGGCCAGCCAGCACATGCGGGTTCCAGCGCCACGACCAGGTGTCGCCGGCAGCGGCGAAGGGGCCGCCGTGGATGACGTGCATCAGGCCGTGCTTGCGCTTCGCGTCGAAGCCCGGCGGTTGCACCAGCCACAGCTGCACCGGGTCGCCCTGCGCGCCCTTGAAGCAATGTTCACGTGCCGCGCCCAGCGCCACGCCGGCCAGGATGTCGTCGTTGAAGTGCTCCAGCCGCTGCACCGCTCCGGCGCGGTGGGCGTGCACACGCGGCGGGTGCAGGGCGCTGTCGGCGCTGGTGACGATGAGCTCGGCCCCGCGGGCGTCCTGCACGACGTCGAAGCCCTGCACCCAGCCGCCTGCGAGTGCCTGCGCGAGCTCGATACCCTGCGTCACGGAAAAGGCCCGCGTGACCTCGCCGGTGGCCACGTCACAGCGCCACAAGGGCCGGCGGCCGCGGCACTCGGCCGCGAACAGCAGGCTGCGGCCGTCGGCAGCCCAGCGCAGCGGGGCCTCGACTTCCAGGTCCCAGGCGGGGTCGGACAACAGCCGCCAGGACGGGGCCGGGGCCGGCTTGCGCCGCGTTGCCGCTGCCGCTGCCGCTGCCAGGGGCATTCCACGATCGATCAGCGCCAGCCGTTCCGGCGCCGTGTGCTGCACGCCACTGTGCGCAGCGGTGCAGGCCAGTTGCCGGCCGTCGGGGCTGTAGGCCGGGGCGCCGAAGTCCCAGGCGCTGTCCTGCGCCAGCACACGCACTTCGAGCGTGGCCAGG
>JBBSCX010000284.1:0-5145 GCA_038249905.1 Burkholderiales bacterium | reverse complement strand
GGTGGACGCCACCTGGTTCAGCCCCGATGAGCCTGCCACCACGGCGCCGAAGAACCGCGTCGAAGATGGCGTGCGGCTGGTGACGCCGACCGGGATGACGCAACTGTGCCAGGGCGGGGCCGGCCAACACCACCAACCCGGCCACCGCGGCCACCTTAGCCCCCCTGGTCGTTACGCCATCCTGGGTGCCGGCAAGACGGCGATGGACGTGGGCGTGTGGCTGCTGCAGGCCGGCGTCGACGCCGGGCGCATCAGCTGGGTCATGCCGCGCGATTCGTGGGTCGTCAACCGGCTGGGCACGCAGCCTGGCGAGGAGTTTTTCGAGCACTCCATCGGCGGCCAGGTGCAGCAGATGAAGGCGCTGGCCGAAGCCGGCAGCGTCGAAGACCTGTTCGAGCGCCTGGAGGCCGCCGGCCAGATGCTGCGCCTGGACCGCAGCCAGACGCCGCGCATGTTTCATTACGCCACGCTGGCGGTGACCGAGGTGCAGATGCTGCGGCAGATCGGCCACGTCATCCGTCAGGGGCGTGTGCAGGCCGTCGAGCGCGAGGCGCTGGTGCTCGACCACGGCCGTCAGACGATGCCGGCCGACACCCTGTACATCGACTGCACGGCATCGGCCGTGCGCTACCGGCCCGCGCAGCCCGTGTTCCAGCCTGGCCGGCTGGTGCCGCAATTGCTGCGCGCGCCGCTGGTCACTTTCAGCGCGGCGGTCTGCGCCTATGTCGAGGCGATGCCGCTCGACGACGCCGAGAAAAACGCGCTGTGCACGCCCGTCCCGTTTCCGAGCGGTCCGGCCGGCTACATCGCATCGACCCTCGTCAGCATGGCCAACCAGATGCGCTGGAGCCAGCACAAGCCGCTGCGCCAGTGGATGCGCGACAGCCGCCTGGACGGCTTCGGCAAGATGGTCAGCAACGTGGCGCCGAACGACACCGCCAAGCTGGCGTTGCTGGCCGAACTGCGGCAGCAGGCGAAGGCAGCGCTGGACAACGCGCCGCGGTTGATGGCGGCGGCCGTGGCGACCGTTCGAGGCTGACCGCACCGCACCGCACCGCGCGAAGCACCGGAACGCGGCGGCCGAGGCGGCGTCCGCGGCAGGGCGGTCGGTCTGCGCACAGACGGGCGCGGCGGCGCGGTCCAGACTGCGTGATGACTTTCGCCCTCTGGCTCACTCTTGGCGGTTCCTTGTTGCTGTGCATGGCGCTCAGCGGCTCGGTGATGTCGCGCATGCCGATCAGCACCTCGATGATCTACCTGGGCGCCGGCATTGCCATCGGGCCGCTGGGTTTTGCGCTGGCGGCACCGGTGCTGGTCGACCACACGCAGGCACTGGAGCACGGCACCGAGATCATCGTATTGCTGTCCTTGTTTACCGCGGGCCTGAAGATGAGCGTCGCGCTGCGCGACCGGCGCTGGTATCCGCCGCTGCGCCTGGCCCTGCTGTCGATGGTCTTGACGGTGGCGATGGTGACCGCCATCGGCGTGGGCCTGCTGGGCCTGCCTCTCGGCGTGGCGGTGCTGCTGGGCGGCATCCTCGCGCCCACCGACCCGGTGCTGGCCACCGAGGTGCAGGTGGCCGACGTCGCCGACCGCGACCGGCTGCGCTTTGCGTTGACCGGCGAAGGTGGGCTCAATGACGGCACCGCCTTCCCGGTCGTGATGCTGGGGCTGGGGCTGGTCGGCGCGCACGAGATCGGCGGTTTCGGCTGGCGCTGGCTGGCGGTGGATTTGGTCTGGGCTTCGGTGGCCGGGCTGGCGGTGGGTGCCGCGATGGGCGCCGGCCTGGGCCGGCTGCTGCTGCTGCTGCGCCGGCGCGACGAATCGGCGCGGGGCTACGAGAACTTTCTGTCGCTGGGCCTGATCGGCCTGGCCTACGGCGCGGCCGTGGCGGTGCAGGGCTACGGTTTCCTGGCCGTGTTCGCGGCCGGGCTGGCGTTGCGCCACACCGAACAGAAGGCCCCGGAAGACGAGACGACGAAGGCGGAGATGGTCGTCAACGAACAGCTGGGCTTCAACGAACAACTCGACCGCATCGGCGAGATGGTGGGCGTGGTCGTGCTGGGCCTGCTGCTGGCGTCGGTCATGTGGGTGCCTGCGGCCTGGTGGTTCGTGCCGCTGATGCTGCTGGGCGTGCGGCCGCTGTCGGTGGCAATGGGGCTGGCGGGGTCCAGCACTTTGCCCTTGCAGCGGCGGCTCATCGGCTGGTTCGGCATCCGCGGCATCGGGTCGCTGTACTACCTCTGCTTTGCGATCAACCACGGCCTGCCGCCGCAGTACACGAGCTTGCTCGTGGGGCTGACGGTGGCAGTGGTGGTGTCGTCCATCGTCGTCCACGGCACGTCCATGACGCCGCTGATGGCCTTCTACCGGCGGCGTCTTTCGGGGCGCAAATCCAGGAGCGCCGAGAACGCCGGACGCGGCGGGCGCCGAGGGGGTCGCGATGGCTGAGCCCAAGCCCACCGCGCCCATCGTGAACACCGCTCCCGTTGTGCACAACGCGCCCGCCGATCTGAATCTCCGTTCACTGGGCTCGCTGTTGCGCGCCGCTGCCGTGTCCTGGGTAGACGACCACGCCTCCAGCATGGGCGCGGCGCTGGCCTACTACACGCTGTTCTCGCTGGCGCCGCTGCTGCTGATCGCCATCTCGGTGGCTGGCGCCGTGTTCGGCGTCGATGCCGCGCGCGGCGAGATGCTGTCGCAGATGCACGTGATGCTGGGCAGCGACGGCGCCAATGCCATGGCCGCACTGCTGGACACCGTGCAGCGCAGCGGGCGCACGGCGCTGGGCACAGCGATCGGGCTGGTGATGCTGGTGATCGGCGCGACGACGGTGTTTGCCGAACTGCAGGCCTCGCTGGACCGCATCTGGCGCGTGGACACGCCGCGCCGAGGCGGCACGCTGTGGCAGTTGCTGCGCACGCGGCTCTTGTCCTTCGGCCTGGTGCTGGGCGTGGGCTTCCTGCTGACGGTGTCGCTGGCCGTCAGCGCCGCGCTGTCGGCCTGGGGGCGCTGGTGGGCGCCGGCCTTCGGCGGCAGTTTGCTGGGGCTGGAAATCGCCAACCACGTGCTGGGCTTCGTGCTGACGACGCTGCTGTTCGCCGCCATCTACAAAGGCATGCCGCGCGCGCGCATCGGCTGGTCGGACGTGGTGCTGGGCAGCCTGCTGACGGCGCTGCTGTTCACGCTGGGCAAGGCCCTGATCGGCTGGATCATCGGCAGCAGCGGTGTGGCTGCCGGCTTCGGTGCGGCCAGCGCCGTGGTCGGGCTGCTGGTGTGGGTGTATGCCTCGGCACAGGTGTTCTTGTACGGCGCCGAGGTGACCTGGCTGTTCGCGCAGCGGCATGGGTCGCGCCGGGTGGCGACACCTTGAGGCCGGCGTCGGCGACGGCCAGCGCCGTGCGTGGGCCGCCCGTACAACTCAGGTCGCGCCGGGCGTCTTCATGGCCGGCGCGGCGCTGCTGTCCCGCGACAGCAGCACCACCAGCAGGCTGAACAAGCCGCCCACCAGCACCAGCGTGGCCGCGCCCGCGGCCCACAGCGCGCCCACCAGCCAGGGCGCGGCGCTGCCGGCCCAGCCCAGGCCGACTTGGCTGAGGTCCACCGCCATGCTCAGCATTTCGCGCCAGCCGGGCACCCAGGCGTCGATGACGGCACCAAACGGGATCGCGTCGATCAGTGGCTTGAGCTCACCCACCCAGGCCGGGTCCAGCGTCATCAGGCTGTGCAAGCCCCAGGCGAAGGCGCTCCACAACGCCAGCAGCACGGCGGTGGTGATCCAGATGAAGGTGTGCATGCAGGATTTGTCCGGTGATCGAATGGCGTCGATTGTCGGTAATCACCCCGGCGTGCCTGCACGGCCCTGACCGTCGCAGGGGCGGCGGGCGGATCATCCGAGTCCTGCATACCGCACAGGACTGGTGGCGGCGGCTTGACTTGACCGACTGTGCTTGACCCTGCGGCAACCCCCCCGAGCGACCCTGGGCCAAAACAAACCCGCCGCGTTTCGTCGCACTACAAGGCACGGCGCACCGACCGGGCATCGAAGCTAGGGTAACTTCGGCCCATGACATCACTCAAGACGCCTTCCATCTTCAGCCTCGCCTGGCGCCAGTCGCGCCGCGACTTCCGTGCCGGTGAACTGCGCCTGCTGGCCGTGGCCGTGGTGCTGGCGGTGGCGGCGCTGACGGCGGTGGGCTTCTTTGCCGACCGGCTGAGCAACGGCCTGAACCGCGATGCGCGGCAGTTGCTGGGCGGCGATGCGGTCGTCGGCAGCGACAAGCCGGCGCCACCCGCGCTGGTGGCCAAGGCCGAGGCCCTGGGCCTGCGCACGGCCCGCAACGTCAGCTTTCCGAGCATGGCGCGTGCCCCTGACGCGCAGGGCGGCGCCACGCGGCTGGTGACCGTCAAGGCGGTGTCGCCCGGCTACCCGCTGCGCGGCAAGCTGCAACTTCGCGATGCGCCTGGCGCGCCGGTGCAGACGGTGGCCGCAGCGCCCGAGCCGGGCACGGTGTGGGTCGATCCGGCCTTGCTGGACGCATTGCAACTGCAGGTGGGCGACACCTTGCTGCTGGGCGAGGCGGCGCTGAAGATCACGCGCCTGATCGTCGTCGAGCCCGACCGCGGCGCCGGCTTCATGGCCTTCGCGCCGCGGCTGCTGCTGGCCGAGTCCGACCTGGCCACGACCGCGCTGATCCAGCCCGCCAGCCGCGTCAGCTACCGCCTGGCGGTGGCCGCGCCCGATGCGCTGGCCGGCGCCCGCGGCGACGCCCTCGTCAACCAGTTCGTGCGCGAGACCGAGGCCCTGGTCGAAAGCACCTCGCTGCGCGGCGTGCGCGTCGAAAGCCTGCAGTCCGGCCGGCCGGAGATGGAGCAGACGCTGGACCGGGCCGAGAAATTCCTCAACCTGGTCGCATTGCTGTCGGCACTGCTGGCCGCGGTGGCGGTGGGCATCGCGGCGCGCGACTTCGCCAGCCGCCACCTCGACGACTGCGCCATGCTGCGCGTGCTGGGCCTGAGCCAGGGCCGCATCGCCGGCGCCTACACGGTGCAGTTCGCGCTCGTCGGCGTCGTCGCCAGTGCCGTCGGCGTGTTCATCGGCTGGGCCCTGCACTTCGTCTTCGTGCTGTTGTTGGCCGGCCTGCT